>JAPPBA010000188.1 GCA_026705295.1 Candidatus Palauibacter australiensis | reverse complement strand
ATTTAACCTTCCGGCACCGGGCAGGCGTCAGTGCCTATACGTCGTCTTGACGACTTTGCAGACACCTGTGTTTTTACTAAACAGTCGCTTGGGCCGATTCTCTGCGGCCGGTTTCGGCTCTCCTGCGCGAAGCAAGGTCACCTACTGCCGGCTCCCCTTCTCCCGAAGTTACGGGGACATTTTGCCGAGTTCCTTAACCAAGACTCACTCGAGCGCCTGAGGCTACTCGCCTCGCCCACCTGTGTCGGTTTGCGGTACGGTCACACGTACTCCTCGTCCACGAAGCTTTTCTTGGCAGTACGATTACGGTCCCTTAGCGAAGTCCGAAGACTTCTTCGGCATCGGATCTCGGCTTCACCGGGCGGATTTGCCTACCCGGAAACGCCTACCTCCTTACATCGTTCATGTCCATGGAAACGACGGACCTTTCACCTCTGCGTCCCTCCGCAGACTCAAGCGCAGTATCGTGTGGTACGGGAATGTTGACCCGTTTTCCATCGGCTACGCCTTTCGGCCTCACCTTAGGGGCCGACTAACCCTGAGCTGATTGGCATGGCTCAGGAAACCTTGGGCTTACGGCGACAAGGGTTCTCACCTTGTTTCTCGCGTACTCATTCCGGCATTCTCACTTGCCTGCGCTCCACGGGTAGCCTTCCGGCCCCGCTTCACGGCTCAGGCAACGCTCCCCTACCCCGCGCGCATATGCGCGCAGCCTTAGCTTCGGTGGCTAACTTCAGTCCCGACCATTATCGGCGCAGATCCGCTTGACTGGTGAGCTATTACGCACTCTTTCAAGGATGGCTGCTTCTAAGCCAACCTCCCAGTTGTCTCCGCAAATCCACCACCTTTGTCACTTAGCTAGCACTTGGGGACCTTAGCTGAAGGTCTGGGCTCTTTCCCTCTCGCGCACGAACATTATCGCACGTGCACTTCCTCCCTGAGACCAACTAACGGGCATTCGGAGTTTAGTAGGGGTTGGTACCCGGTTTAGGGCCCTAGCCCTTCCAGTGCTCTACCTCCCGCAGTCTACACTCAGAGGCGATACCTAAATATCTTTCGGGGAGAACCAGCTATCTCCAGGTTTGATTGGCCTTTCACCCCTATCCACAGCTCATCCGAGCAGTTTTCAACCCACAACGGTTCGGTCCTCCACGAAGCATTACCCTCGCTTCAACCTGGCCATGGATAGATCACTCTGGTTTCGGGTCTGTCCCCAGCAACTCTACGCCCAGTTAAGACTCGCTTTCGCTTCGGCTCCGCCGCTGAACGGCTTAACCTTGCTACTGAGGAACAACTCGCCGGATCATAATGCAAAAGGCACGCGGTCACCCGACGTCTCTCACGAAGAGAGGGTCGAGCTCCCACCGCTTGTAGGCACACGGTTTCAGGATCTGTTTCACCCGCCTCCCGGCGTACTTTTCATCTTTCCCTCACGGTACTCGTTCGCTATCGGTCACGGACGTGTATTTAGCCTTGGCAGGTGGTCCTGCCGGGTTCAATCGGGATTTCACGTGTCCCGACCTACTCAGGAATGATCCAGAGATCGCGACGTCGGCTTCGCCTACGGGGCTGTCACCCTCTATGGCTTGGCTTTCCAGACGGATTCGACTCACCGTCGCGCGACGCTCCGAGAGCCGGCAGACTCTCACGAACCACCCTGCTACCCCATGGAAGCAACGGCTGCCGCCTTGACACCTCCATGGTTTGGGCTCTTCCCCGTTCGCTCGCCGCTACTGAGGGAATCACGGTTGTTTTCTCTTCCTCGAGGTACTTAGATGTTTCAGTTCCCTCGGTTCGCTTCCCAACGCCTATGTATTCAGCGAAGGGATGACCGGGCATCACCCCGGCCGGGTTTCCCCATTCGGAAATCCAGGGATTAACGCTCGCTTGCAGCTACCCCTGGCTTATCGCAGCTTGCCACGTCCTTCATCGCCAGTCCGTGCCTAGACATCCACCCTGTGCCCTTGATCGCTTGATCCATCTTCGTTGACGGCATCAAGCACCTCAGACGCACTCGGCGCCCAGCACTCTCACTCGCTACCAAATTGTCAAAAAAGCGGACCCGCAAGACGCCCAAGGCGCTCGCGGGGAAGACGGGTAAAATAGGGTTGGTTCGGAGGAGCGTCAAGCGCGCCTCCGAGACCCCTCAAGGATCAGCGTTCCGCCGCCGGCTCCACCTCTTCGGCGAGGACGGCGACCGTGTTGTCCAGGACCTGCAGGAAGCCCCGGGCGACGCGGAAACGGCGCGGACCCTGGTCGGTACGGATGTGCAGCAGGCCCTCGCCCAGCAGGACCACCATCGGGGCGTGGCCGTACAGAATTCCCAGTTCGCCGTCGTGCGCGGGGGCGATGACCGATGTCGCGGCGCCGGAGAAGGCGGCGGCCGACGGCGAGATCACCGTGACGCGCAGTTGCCGGTCGGCGGACACCGTCGTCGTCATGCGGCCTCCGCCTCCAGCTTCTTCGCCTGCTCGATCGCCTCGTCGATGCCGCCGACCATGTAGAACGCCTGTTCCGGCAGGTGATCGAACTCACCCTCGACGACGCGCTCGAACGACTCGATCGTCGTCTCCAGCGGCACGTAGCGGCCGGGGATGCCGGTGAACTGCTCGGCCACGTGGAAGGGCTGCGACAGGAACTTCTGGATCCGCCGGGCCCGGTTCACGATGACCTTGTCCTCCTCGGAGAGTTCATCCATCCCGAGGATCGCGATGATGTCCTGCAGGTCCTTGTAGCGCTGCAGCGTGCGCTGCACCGCGGTCGCCACGCGGTAATGCCGCTCGCCCAGGAACTGCTCGCTGAGGATGCGGCTGCTGGAGTCGAGCGGGTCTACGGCCGGATAGATGCCGAGCTCGGCGATCTGGCGCGAGAGGACGGTCTGGGAATCGAGGTGCGTGAAGGCCGCGGCCGGCGCCGGGTCCGTGAGGTCGTCCGCCGGCACGTAAATCGCCTGCACCGAGGTGATCGAACCCCGCGTGGTCGACGTGATGCGCTCCTGGAGGTTGCCCATTTCCGTGGCGAGCGTCGGCTGGTAGCCCACCGCGCTCGGCATGCGGCCGAGGAGCGCGGACACCTCGGACCCGGCCTGGCTGAAGCGGAAGATGTTGTCGATGAAGAGGAGGACGTCGAGCCCCTCCACCTCACGGAAGTACTCGGCCACGGTGAGGCCGGTGAGCCCCACGCGCAGGCGCGCGCCCGGCGGCTCGTTCATCTGTCCGTAGATGAGCGCCGTCGAGTCGATGACGCCCGACTCCTTCATCTCGAGCCAGAGGTCGTTCCCCTCCCGGGTGCGCTCGCCCACGCCGCAGAAGACGGAGCGGCCGCCGTGCTCCTGCGCGATGTTGTTGATGAGCTCCATGATGATGACGGTCTTGCCGACGCCGGCCCCGCCGAAGAGTCCCGTCTTGCCGCCCTTCACGTAGGGGGCGATGAGATCCACGACCTTGATCCCGGTGACGAAGATCTCCGTCTTCGGCTCGAGGTTCTGGAGCGTGGGCGACTTGCGGTGGATCGGCCAGCGCTCCGTCGCCTCGACCGGACCCATCTCGTCCACGGGCTCGCCGAGGACGTTGAGGATGCGGCCCAGCGACGCCTCGCCGACGGGCGCCGAGATGGGGTGTCCGGTGTCCACGACTTCCATCCCGCGCGTCACGCCGTCCGTCGCGTCCATCGCGACGGCGCGCACCTGGTTGCGGCCGATGTGCTGCGCCACCTCGCACACGAGATCGTGCACGGTCCCGTCATCGTCCTCCCAGGACAGGGAGAGCGCGTTGTAGATCTCCGGCAGATGCTCGGGTTCGAACTCCGCATCGATCGTGGGTCCGATGACCTGCACGACCTTGCCTGTGCCTCGTTCGGTGGATCCTTCAGACATATGTCAGCCTCGTGGCTATCGGTTCCCGGGGGCGCCGCTGCCCCTCACGCTGTTCGTCCGCTATCCGTCCAACGCGTCCGCGCCGCCGATGATCTCGGCGATCTGATTCGTGATCTCGGCCTGGCGGGCGCGGTTGTACGTCCGCCGCAGGTTGTCGAGGAAATCGTTGGCGTTGTCCGTCGCCGACTTCATCGCCGTCCGGCGGGCCGCCTGCTCCGCCGCCGCCGTCTCCAGGAGCGCGCTGTACGTCGAGTTCGTCACGTAGAGCGGCAGAAGATGGTCGAGGATGCCTTCCTCCGACGGGTCCAGGATATAGAAGGGCTGCGGGCCCTTGCGCGCTTCGCCCACGCCGACCGGGAGCACCTGCCGGACCGCGGGGGGCGTGCTCACCATGTTCCGGAACTCCGCGAAGACGAGCCGCACCGCGTCGAGTTCGCCGGCCACGAAGCGCGCCGCAAGATCGTCGATCAGACTCCGCGCATCGTCCACCGCGGGAGGATCCCCCAGGTCGTTGCGAGTGAGCGTCATCGCGACGCCGCGGAAGCGGAAATAGGAGATCCCCTTGTTCCCGTAGACGTGGAACTCCACCTCCGCTCCCGCCTCCTCCAGCTCGCGGAGTTGCGCCTGAGCGGTGCGGATGAGATTCGCGTTGAAAGCGCCGCACAGCCCGCGATTGCTCGTCACGAGCACCACCGCGGCGCGTTCGATGCGGGCGGGCTGGCGCAGCAGCGGCTGCGACTCGGCAAGATCCGGGGTGGCGAGCCGGGCGATCATGTCCATCAGTTCGGCCGAGTAGGGGCGTGCGCGGATCACCCGCCCCTGCGCCTGCGCGAGCTTGGCGGTCGCGACCATCTCCATGGTGCGGGTGATCTTCTTCGTGCTGTCGACGGACTTCATCCGCCGATAGATGTCCCTCGACTTGCTCATGCCGCGGCGTCCGAAGCGTCCTCTCGGGAGGCGCCGTCGTGGACGAAGGTGTCCGAGTAGGACTCGATCGCCCCGCGGAGCGCCGCCTCGGTCTCGTCGGACATCACCCTCTCGTCACGGATCGCCTCGCCGACTTCCGGATGGTTCGTGCCCATGTACTCGAGGAATCCGACCTCCCAGCCGCGGATGCGCGACACATCGAGATCGTCCAGGAAACCCTGCGTGGCCGCGAAGATCACCATCACCTGCTCCTCGACCGGCATCGGCTCGTACTGGCCCTGCTTCAGGATCTCGACGGTGCGCCGGCCGCGGTCCAGCTGCCGCTGCGTCGCGGCGTCCAGCTCCGTGCCGAACTGCGCGAAGGCTTCGATCTCGCGGAACTGCGCCAGGTCCAGCCGGAGGCGTCCGGCGACCTTCTTCATCGCCTTGATCTGCGCGTTTCCGCCCACGCGCGAGACCGAGATCCCCACGTTCACCGCCGGGCGCACGCCCGAGTAGAAGAGGTCGGTTTCGAGGAAAATCTGGCCGTCGGTGATCGAGATCACGTTCGTCGGGATGTAGGCGGACACGTCGCCGGCCGCCGTCTGGATGATCGGGAGCGCGGTCAGCGAACCGCCGGGTTTCCTGATGTCCGGGTGGCCGGCGATCGCTTCCGGATCGTTGCTGATCTTGGCCGCCCGCTCGAGCAGGCGGCTGTGCAGATAGAAGACGTCGCCCGGATACGCCTCGCGCCCCGGCGGACGCCGCAGGATGAGCGACGCCTCGCGGTAGGCATCCGCCTGCTTCGTGAGGTCGTCGTAGATGACGAGGACGGCCTTTCCTTCCTCGTACATGAAGTACTCGCCGATCGCGCACGCGGCGTAGGGGGCCATGAACTGCATCGGGGCGGGCTCCGACGCGTTCGCGGCCACGACGACGGTGTAGTCGAGCGCGCCCTCGTCGCGGAGCCGTTCGACCAGGCCGGCGACCGTCGAGCCCTTCTGTCCGATGGCGCAGTAGACGCAGACGACGTCCTCCCCCTTCTGGTTGATGATCGCGTCGATCGCCACGGCCGTCTTTCCGGTGCCGCGGTCCCCGATGATCAGTTCCCGCTGGCCGCGGCCGATCGGAATCATGGAGTCGATCGCCTTGAGGCCCGTCTGGAGCGGCTCGTTCACGGGCTGGCGGTACACGATGCCGGGCGCCTTCCGGTCGACCTTCATGTAGGTCACGGTCTCGATCGGCCCGCGGCCATCGCGCGGCTGCCCCAGCGTATCCACGACGCGGCCGAGAATCTCCGGACCGACGGGCACGGAGAGGACGCGGCCGGTGCGGCGCACCGGATCTCCCTCCTTGAGGGCCAGGTAATCGCCGAGGATCACGGCGCCGATGTTATCTTCCTCGAGGTTCGAGGCGAGACCGATCACGGAGACCCCGGTGTCGCGGGAGGTGATCTCGAGCATCTCGTTGGCGACGCACGTCGAGAGACCCCAGATGCGGGCCACGCCGTCCTTCACCTCGAGGACCTCGCCCACCTCCTCGACCCGGAGTTCCTCCTCGTAGCGGTCGATCTGCTCGAGCAGGGCCTTCTTGATCTCGCTCGCTCGAAGGGAGCTGTCGAAACCTGTCATCGTCTTCTCTTCTCTATGGTTCGTTACGGGCGGATCAGTACAGTTCGCGCCGCATCTGCTCGAGTTGCCGCCGCAGCGAGGCGTCCAGCAACTCGTCGCCGACGCGGATGATCACGCCGCCCAGAATCTTCGGGTCCTCGTGAAACTCGGGTACGACTTCCCGTTCGAAGCGCCGCTCCAGCGCCGAAACGACCTCGTTCCGGACGCGGTCATCCGCCTCGAAGGGCAGCGTCACGGTAGCGCGGACCCGTCCCGCCTTCTCGTCCAGAAGATCGCGGTAGGCGCGAGCGATCCCCGGGAGGGCCCGCTGCCGGTGGCGATCCAGGATGACGAACAGGAAGCGGATGAAGAGTTCCGGCGTCCTCCCGGAGAGGGCCGCCTGGATCGTCTCCTTCTTCTCGAACAGGGACACCGCAGGCACTTCCAGGAAACGCTGGAAGTCCGGGACGTTCGCGTACAGGTCGCCGATCTCCTCGATCAGCCGCCCGTACTCCGTCTCGCTCCCATCCCGCGCCGCGAGCTCGAACAGCGTCGCCGCGTAGTTGCGGGCCACCGCCGACGCGCTCATGAATCCGTGACCGACACTAGACGTCCGACACGAACTCGTGAACGAGACGCCGGTTCTCCTCGGCGTCCAGCCGCGCCCGGATCAGCCGTTCGGAGGCCGCCAGCGCGAGATCCACGGCATCCCGCCGGACCTCCTCGCGCAGCAGCTCCCGCTCGTGACCGATTTCGCGGCGCGCGTCCTCGAGCATCTGCGCCTGCTGCGCCCGCGCCTCCTCCAGCATCTCCTTGCGGAGGCCGTCGGCGTGCTGCCGGGCGTTCTCCAGCATCTCGCGAGCCTCGCCGCGGGCCGCTTCGAGCGCGGCCTCCTGCTGCGAGAGCAGCCCCTTCGCCTCATCGCGGGCGGAGAGGGCATCGTCGATCGCGCCCTGGATCTTCGCGTGCCTCTGCTCGAGTCCGCCCGCGATGAGCGGGAAGACCCATTTCGCCAGGACGAGGAGCGTGACCACGAACAGGATCCAGGTCCACACCACGAGCCCCAGGTTGAGCGAGAAGATCCCCGTCTCCGCCTGCGCGGCCAGCTTCGCCGGCGCCGCGAAGGCCCAGAGCGCTCCGAGACCGGCGAGACGCATCAGAGGCCGCCGCGAATGAAGCCGGCGATCACGAGTCCGAACAGCGCCACACCCTCGATGAACACGGCGAGCACGATCGCGCCGGTCTGGATGGTCTGGGCCTCCTCGGGCTGGCGGGCCATCGCTTCCGTCATGCGCCCGCCGATGAGACCGATTCCGATACCGGCTCCGAGCACGGAGAGCCCGCCCCCGACGATGGCGAGACCGACCGCGAGGCCGTCTCCCGTCGACATGCCCTGTAGCAGCGTCAACATGTTCAGCATCGTTTGCTCCAGTTTCCTTTCCTGTCGGGGGTTCGAACGACACCCCCCGTTCCGTCCGCGCCTCCCCGGCGCGGAAGTTGCCCGCGGACCCGTCCGGGTCAGTGCGCGTGGCGAATCAACCCGATGAACACCGAGACCAGCATCGCGAAGATGTACGCCTGAAGGAGCGCGATGAAGATCTCCAGCATCATCACGAACAGCGCGAGGCCCATGGACCCCAGAATGGTCACGGCGCCGACCGTCGTTCCGAACAATCCCTGACCGACCATCGAGCCGTAGGTGAGGATGAGACCCATGAAGGCGAGGATGACGAAGTGTCCCGCCGTCATGTTCGCGAAGAGCCGGATCGCGAGCGCCATGATCTTCGAGAACTTCGCGATCAGTTCGACCGGGGCCATGATGAGCAGCGTGACCGGCTTCAGCGGCCCGGGCAGCCCGGGCGGGAGGAAGAACACGGTCTTCGCGTAGCCCAGCGGGCCGAGGGCGATGAACCCGGCGGTCTCGATCACGACGAGCGCGATGATCGCGAGCGCGGCCGTGACCATGATGTTCCCCGTCGCCGTCGCGCCGAAGGGGATGAGGCCGAGCAGGTTCGCGTAGAGGATGAAGAAGAAGAAGGTGATGACGAGGGGGACGAACCTCTCTCCCCCACGGCCGATGTTGGCCATCACGATGTCATCTCTCAGGTACAGGTAGAAGGCTTCGATCCCGTTGAGGATCCCTCTCGGCGCCTTCTCGCCCTTCTCCAGCCGCTCGGTCGAGCGCGCGGCGATGAACATCGTCACGATCGTGAGGATGGCCGCGAACATCAGGAACAGCACGTGCTTCGTGATCGACAGGTCGATCTCGAGGCCGCCGATATTGAAGGCCGGCAACTGCGGGAGAGGGATCTCGCCGAAGGGTCCGAACTCCCAGATGTTCGAGTCGACGACGTGGTGCATCATGACTTCGGTGCCCCACTCCTCGGCGTGCCCGTCCGCCGCGTGGGCGTCGCCGTGGTGTTCCTGGGCAGCCACGGCCGCGGGGGCGGCGTGCTCCTGCACCCGCTCCGTCAGACTCCGCAGAGAGGCCATCGATCTATCGAGCACCCGGTTCATCCGGTCGTGCGTTCCGTGTCGAGTTGGTCTTCCTGGACTTCGCGCGCGCGAGCGCGAGCCACAGCCACAAGGCTTCCGTCCACAACAGCACCAGCATGGCGAGTCCGTACGCGATGGGCAGGTCGGGCGTCGCCGATCCCGTCCACGCGAGTCCGCCCGTCACGACCAGCCCTCCCATGCGCAGGCCGATCCCGGCCAGCCAGGGCCGGGTCGCGCTCCGCCCCGCCAGGAGCGCCCGGTTCAGCGGCCAGACCGCGACCACCTGAATCAGCCAGGCCGCCCCGATCCCCCACGTGCGCTCGCCATCTCCCAGCCACGCGGCCGCCACCGCCGCCAGCCCCAATGTGGCCAACGCATAGGTCCGCGGGCGCCGCGTCCAGCCGGTGGGAACACCGTTCACTTCCTGCGGTCCGTCTCCCCGTCGGTCTCGTCGGTCGCCGAGCGTTCGCGCTGCGCCGCCAGCCTGCCGAACATGCTGTAGCAACCTCCCGCGAACCCCGCGAACACGCCGACGAGTACGAAGAGAGGCGCAGTCCCGAGACGATCGTCGAGCCAGTTGCCGCCAACGGCGAGGAGCGCAATCGCCAACCCCATCGCGATGCCGAGGCTCGCGAATTCCGAGCCCGCCGCCTTCGCGTACCGGCGGCCGATGCTCCCCTGTGGTTTCTCGGGTTCCGGCCGGTTCGCCGAACCGGGAGGCGGCTGGCGCATGCGGATACATCTCCGTCGTCAGAGCCCTACGCCGACCGCTTGTGAAAAATTTCCCAAGCCCAATCTGTCCGCTTGTGAAAAATTTCGCAATGCCGGTTTCGCTTGACGCTGGGCAGAGAAGGCCTAGGTTGCTGCCACCATATTGAAGGCCTCTGGTCAACTCCGAAATGGCCTCGCCGACGCCCGGGTCTCGCCGTCCCGCGTCCCCCCTCACTCCTGGAGCCGATTGAGTCTTGGAAGCCGGTCGAAAGGTCGAAACGGATGACGTTCGGCTGCTCGGGGAGTTGGGTCACGCCCGGCGCCGGATCGAGGAGGAAGTCGGGAAGCGGATCATTGGGCAGCGGGAGATCGTCGAGAAGCTCCTCATCACGCTGCTCGCCGACGGACACGCGCTGCTGGTGGGGGTCCCCGGTCTGGCCAAGACGCTACTCGTCTCGACGCTCGCCGAAGCCCTGCATCTGGAATTCAGCCGGATTCAGTTCACGCCGGACCTGATGCCCTCCGATATCACAGGGACGGAGGTGCTTCAGGACGACCAGCGCACCGGGGAGCGCCGTTTCGCCTTCGTCCGGGGGCCGATCTTCGCGGATGTGATCCTGGCGGACGAGATCAACCGGACGCCGCCGAAGACGCAGGCCGCCCTGCTGCAGGCGATGCAGGAGGGCGAGGTCACGGTCGGCAGCGAAACGTTCCCGCTGGGCCGTCCGTTCTTCGTCCTCGCGACGCAGAACCCGATCGAGCAGGAAGGGACGTATCCCCTTCCCGAAGCCCAGCTCGACCGCTTCATGTTCGAGCTTCGGATCGGGTATCCGACGGCCGAGGAGGAGTCGGTCATCGCGGACATGGCGTCGAGCGGGCCGCCCGCCCAGGTCAACCCGGTCGTGACCGCGGGCCAGCTGCTCGACTACCAGGCGCTCGTGCAGAGAGTTCCGGCCTCGGAATCGGTGGTCGGTTACGCGGTGCGGCTGGCGCGGGCGACGCGGCCGCGCGAGGTCTCCTCGCCGGAATTCGTACGCCGCATGGTGAGCTGGGGCGCCGGACCGCGGGCTTCGCAGCACACGGTGCTGGCTGCGAAGGCGCGGGCGGCGCTCGATGGCCGTCCCGCCCCCAATCTCGACGACGTACGGGCGGTGGCGCCCGCCGTGCTCCGGCACCGGGTCGTTCCCGGCTTCGAGGCGGAAGCCGAAGGCAAGACCGCGGACGACATCGTCGCGGAGTTGATCGAACACAGCCGCGGCTGGTAGACGTTGGACGAAACCGACAGTACGCAGCTCCTGCCGACAGTTCGGGCGGGGCCTGAGGCTCCGGCCGGAGTCCCCCGCCCATGACCGGGACCTTCGCGCTGCTCGTCCTCCTCCTCATCTTCTCCGGGTTCTTCTCCGGCGCCGAGATCGCGCTGTTTTCGCTCGGAGAACCCCGGGTCCGGGCACTTGTGCGGGAGAAACGTCCGGGGGGGCGCGCGCTCGAGAGGCTGAAGCGAAACCCCGAGCGGCTGCTCATCATCATCCTGATCGGGAACACCGCCGCCAACATCGGAGCCGCGGCCATCGCCACCCTTACGGCCACCGAACTGGTCGGCTCCGCCGGGGTGGGGCTCGCGGCGGGCGTCATGACCCTCCTCGTCCTCTTTTTCGGGGAGGTGACGCCGAAGAGTTTCGCGGCGCGCAACGCGGATCGGCTGTCGCTGCTGGCCGCCCCGATTCTCGCGGGTCTGGGGCGCCTGCTCCTGCCGGTCGTCCTCCCGCTCGAATGGCTCGTGCGGCGGGTGCTGCCCGACGCTGGCGGCGGGGCGCACGTGAGCGAGGGGGAGATCCGCGCCATGGTTCGCCTCGGGCACCAGTCGGGCGACATCGAAACGCACGAGCGCCAGTTCATCGACCGCGTGTTCACGCTGGACCGCCTGCGCGCGCGGGAAATCATGACCCCCCGAGTCGAGATCCTCGCCTGGGAGGACTCGCGCACCCTCGGAGAGATCGCGGACGAACTCGCGGACGTGCGCTTCAGCCGGATCCCCGTGTATGGCGAATCGCTCGATGACGTAACCGGAGTCCTGTACCGCACCGAGGCGTACCGGGCGCTGCTCGGAGGCCGGCGCGACCTCCCGCTCTCAAGCGTCGCCCGCGAACCGTACTTCGTGCCTGACACGATCACCCTCATCGGACTGCTGGAGCAGTTTCGGGCGCGCCGCGTGCACATGGGGCTCGTCGTGGATGAGCACGGCGGGCTCGACGGACTCGTGACGCTCGAGGACGTCCTCGAGGAACTGGTCGGCGACATCGTGGACGAAACCGACCTGCCGACGGAACCCATCATCCGGCTACGACGGGACGAGATCGCCGTGGATGGCGGCGCGGAACTGCGAGAGATCAACGACTTCTTCGGGACCTCGTTCCCGGCGGCCGAGTACCGGTCGTTGAACGGCTTCCTGCTGGGCGAACTGGGCCGGGTGCCCGAGACGGGAGAGGTGGTCGAGCACGGCAATGTGCGGATCAAGGTCGTGGCGACCACCGACACCCAGGTGACGCGCGCCCGAATCCGCCGCCGCTAGCAGGCCGTGGCAAGACCCCGCGCCAGCGCCGAGAGGGGGTCGTCGGCAGCCGCGCGCAGATACGCGTCGAACAGCATGTCCCCGAACAGGAACGAGATGGCGGCGCCCAGCGCGAGGAAGGTGCCGAAGGGCACGGGCTTTCCCGTCCGGAGCGAGACGGGGCCGAAGACGAGGGACCCGGCGAGGGCGCCCAGGAAGGTGGTGAGGAGGGCGCCGCCGGGGCCGAGGAACGCACCGACCATCGCCATCATCTTCACGTCGCCGCCGCCGAGCGCCGGTTTCCGGAACGCCTTCTCGCCCAGCCACCCGACGACGCCGAGGAGCGCGAACCCGAGAAGCGCCCCGGTGACCGCCGCGAGCGGTGGTGTCGACCCGGGGAGGACGGAAAGGGCGAGGCCCGCGGCGCACCCGCCGAGCGAGAGGGCATCGGGGATGATGTAGTGGCGCGCGTCGATGACCGCGATCGCGAGGAGAAGCGTGAACAGGACCGCACCCGTCAGGGCGGCGACGGACGTGCCGTGCAGCCAGGCCATGCCGCCCCAGGCGAGGGCGGTTGCCAGTTCGATCGCGGGGTAGCGCAGGGGGATCCGGCCGCCGCAGTCGCGGCACCGGGCCCGCAGGAAGATCCAGGAAAGGACGGGGAGGTTGTCGCGCCAGCGGATGGTGGCGTGGCACGCCGGGCAGCGGCTGCGCGGGCGGAGGACGCTTTCTCCGGTGGGCATCCGGGTGACGCACACGTTGAGGAAAGAGCCCAGAGCAGCGCCGAACAGGACGGCGGCCCCGACGATCGCGGGCTCAGCCAAGCGGACGCCGGGTCCGCATCCGGTCGAGCAGGATGGCGCCCGCTGACGCCACGTTCAGCGACTCCACGCCGCCGGCGAGCGGCACGGAGACGACGCGGGCGGCGGCGGCGCGGAGAGAGGGGGAGACGCCGTGGGCCTCGCTCCCCAGCGCGAGCGCGACCGGCTCGGGAGGCGGACCCGCGAGCGGCGGAGCATCGGCCGCGGCGACCCAGATCGGGATTCCCCGCCCGGCGAGCCGCTCCACGGCATCCCGGGTGTCCGCTCGGAAGACGGGGCCGCGGAACGACGCGCCCGCCGAGGCCCGCAGCGCCTTCGGCCCCCACGGATCGGCGGTCTCCCCGACGCCCACCACCGCGGTCGCCTCCATCGCGAGCGCGGTGCGCACGAGGTTGCCGACGTTTCCCGGATCCTGCACGCCGTCGAGAAGCACGATCGTGCCATCGCCCACGTCGGCCCAGCCGTACGCCGGCACCTCGCCGATCGCCAGGACGGGTTGCGGCGTGACGGCGTCCGCCAGCGTCCGAACGACCGCTTCGGGCACCGCATCCGTGCGAACGCCCCGTGCCGCCGCCCGAGCGAGCAGCGCCTCCAGCTCCGGCTCGTCCTCCGCCGCGTCGGCGTACAGCACGGCAACCGTGCGGCCCGGCCACTCCAGCATCTCGGCGACGAGTCGCCGCCCCTCGGCCAGGAAACACCCGGTTTCCCGGCGTCCCTTTCCGCGGTGCAGCGACCGCCAGGCCTTGATCTCCGCGCGCGTCGGCATGCCCCTATTTTAAGCTGAGGCTCAACGCGCTGTCATCGCAGCGCACGGAGCGAGAGCGAGCCGGTCAACCTGTGCGGACCTGAGCGGAGTCGAGCGTGAACCCGAAGAAAGCGGCGCGGGCGACGGCCCTCACGATCGCGGGGAGCGATTCGGGGGGCGGCGCCGGCATCCAGGCCGACCTCAAGACCTTTCACGCGTTCGGCGTGTTCGGAACGAGCGCCGTAACCGCCGTGACCGCGCAGAACACCCTCGGCGTCCAGGCGGTGCAGGCGCTCGACCCGTTGCTCGTGCGGCGCCAAATCGAATCGGTGCGGGCGGATCTGCCGCCGGGGGCCGCGAAGACCGGGATGCTCGCCAACGAGGACATCGTGCGGGCCGTCGTCGCGGGGCTGCACGGCTTTAGAGCGCCGCTCGTGGTCGACCCGGTGATGGTGGCGACGAGCGGCGACCGGCTGCTCGACCCGGACGCCGTCGCCGCCATCCTCGAGGAACTCCTGCCTCTCGCCGCCCTCGTCACGCCGAACCTGCCCGAAGCCGAGATCCTCGCGGGACGGACCGTGCGCACCGAGGCCGACATGTCGGCGGCGGCGAGCACGATCCTCGCGCGGGGAGCCGGGGCCGTGCTGGTAAAGGGCGGGCACCTGGACGGCGAGGAAGTCGTGGACCTGTTCGGGGACGGGAGCGGCGAGCGCGTGTGGCGGAGGCCACGCATCCGGACGACGGAGACCCATGGGACCGGCTGCACGCTCTCGGCCGCGATCGCGGCGGGGCTGGCGTCGGGGCTCGCCCTCGAGCCGGCGATCGAACGGGGGCTCGCTTTCACTCACGCCGCCATCACGGCGGCACCCGGTCTCGGCTCCGGCCGCGGTCCCCTGGATCATTGGGCCGATCCCGGAGGCCGATCCCGGGGCTGACACGGGTTTCTTGCTACGAACTGCTATTCCCCGTACGGGACCCAGATGTTCTTGATCTGGGAGGCGTGGCGGAGGAATTCGCGCCCCTCGCCGCCGGAACCGAACCAGTCCCGCCCGGGAGCGGCGTTCGTCCACGTGCGTTTCAGGTTGGAGGCGGAGCGGCGCTCCACGTCGGCGGCCCCTTCGTCCGTCCCGAAGTACCACATCCCGTCCACCGCGTCGTGGCCGGCGAGGGTGGGCCGCAGCTCCTCCTCGAGGCCCGTGAGAATGTTGATGACCCCCGGCGGCACGTCCGAGGCCTCGAGTACCTGGTAGAAGTCGGTGGCGAGGAGCGGCCAGCGCTCCGAAGCGACGGCAACGACCGCGTTCCCGAGCGCGACGCCCGGAATCACGCTGGAGATGAAGCCGAGCAGCGCCGGTTCCGGCGGGCAGACCACCGCCATCACGCCGAGCGGTTCGGGCATGGCGAGGGTCACGTTGCGGAAGGGGGTCCGGTGGACGGCCCCATCCCACTTGTCCGCCCACGCCGCCCAGGTGAACAGGCGCCGGACGGACGCCTCCACCTCGCGCCGCGCCGCGCCCGGATCGCAGCCGGTGAGCGCGCGCAGCCGGTCCTCGAAGGCCGCCCGGCGGGCGTCGAGATTCTCGCCCGCGTAGTACAGGATCTGCGCCCGCAGGTGTGCCGTCGTGCGCGCCCATTCCGTGGCGAGCGCCGCCTCCACGGCGTTGCGCGCATCCTTTCGGTTTCCGCGGGCGACTACCCCCGCTGCGCGGCCCCGGTGATCCAGGACTTCAAGGCTGTACCCGCCGTCCGGCCGGGCCTGCCGGCCGCCGATGTAGAGCTTGGCCGTCCGGTCGATCGCGGGCAGCGGCGCGGGGGCGCGGGCTTTCTCTCCGGCACCTTCCCGCGCGTCGTGGCGCCCGTCGGGTTCCGCCGCCTCCGAGTCTTTCAGGGGGGTCGGCTCCGCGGGGTTGGGGCGCCGGCGGACATACTCCCGGAGCCCTTCCCGGCCGCCTTCGCGGCCGAATCCGCTCTCGCGGTAGCCGCCGAACCCGGACGCGGCGTCGAACACGTTCGTGCAGTTGATCCACACCGTCCCGGCCTTGATCTGCGAGGCGATGTCGAGGGCGAGGTTCACGTTCTCCGTCCAGACGCTCGCCGCGAGGCCGTAGCGCGTGTTGTTGGCGAGCGCGACCGCCTCCGCGGGGGTGCGGAACGTCATCTGAACCACGACGGGGCCGAAGATCTCGACCTGGGCGATCCGCGCGGCCGGCGACACGTCGGTGCACAGGGTCGGCGGGTAGAACCAGCCGTCCCGGGGGACGCTCCAGGAAGGCTGCCAGATCGCAGCGCCCTCCTCGCGGCCCTCCTCGACCAGCGACTCGATCTTCCTCAACTGGACCGGTGCGATGATCGCCCCGATGTCGACGCCCTTGTCGAGCGGAGCCCCCATGCGGAGCGTCTCCATGCGGGCGCGCAGGCGGTCGGCGAGCGCGTCGGCGATCCCTTCGTGGGCGAGGATCCGCGAGCCGGCGCAGCACACCTGGCCCTGGTTGAACCAGATCGCGTCGACCACGCCCTCGACGACGCTGTCGAGGTCCGCGTCGTCGAAGACGAGGAAGGGCGACTTCCCTCCGAGTTCCAGCGAGATCTTCTTGCCGGTCCCCGCCGTCGTCTCGCGGATGATGCGGCCGACCTCCGTCGAGCCGGTGAAGGCGATCTTGTCGACGTCCGGATGTTCGACGATGGCGGCGCCCGTGCGGCCGTCGCCGGTCACGATGTTGACGACGCCCGGTGGCAGGTCGATCTCGCGGCAGAGTTCCGCGAAGCGGAGCGCGGTCAGCGACGTGAACTCGGCGGGCTTGAGGACGACCGTGTTCCCGGTCGCGAGGGCGGGCGCGACCTTCCACGCGAGCATGAGCAGCGGGAAGTTCCAGGGGATGATCTGGCCCGCGACGCCGAGCGGCTCGCAGTCCGCGAGTTCGGTATCCATGAGCTGGGCCCAGCCCGCGTGGTGATAGAAGTGCCGCGCGACGAGCGGAATGTCGATGTCGCGCGATTCGCGGATGGGCTTTCCGTTGTCGAGCGTCTCGAGCGTCGCGAAGAGCCGGGAGTGCTTCTGCAGGTGACGGGCGATCGCGTACAGGTAGCGCGCCCGTCCGTGTCCCCCGAGGTCGCGCCACTCAGCGTGGGCCGCCCGCGCCGCCGCCACCGCGCGGTCCACGTCGCCGGGGCCGCCCTGCGCGATCTCGCCGAGTTGCGCTTCGTTGCTCGGATCGAGGGTCGCGAAGAACTCGCCGTCCGCCGGTTCGCACCACGCGCCGCCGATGTAGTACCCGAAGCGGGGGCCCCGTTCGGCGATCCACGCCCTCGCCTCGTCCGCGACCTCCGGAGCGGGACCGTACTCCATCGTCTCGAACAGTTCCGCGATCTTCGGCATCTCCCTCAACCCCCTCTCAACCTCAACCCACCCTCATCCCAGTGGGTGCCGGTGGTACGCGGAATACCGCCCCGTCGCCCGGTGCTCCAACTGGCGTTCGATGTCCGCGAGCAGCGAACTCGCGCCGAAGCGGAACAGCGACCGGTCGAGCCATGCCCCGCCCAGTTCTTCCTTCACGAGAATGAGCCACTCCAGCGCCTGCTTCGCCTTCCCCACGCCGCCGGCCGGCTTCAGGCCCACGCGGAAGCCGGAGAGTCGCCGGTAGGCGCGGATCGCGCGCGCCATCACGAGTCCGACGGGGAGCGTGGCGTTGACCTTCTCCTTGCCCGTCGAGGTCTTGATGAAGTCGGCTCCGGCCATCATGCAGGTCCAGCTCGCGCGGGCGACGTTGCGCAGGCTCCCGAGTTCCCCCGTGGCCATGATCGTCTTCAGGTGGGCCTCGCCGCACGCCTCGCGAAAGGCGCGGACCTCGTCGTACAGCGCCTCCCAGTCGCCGGTGAGGACGTGGCGGCGGGTGATGACGATGTCGATCTCGCGTGCGCCGGCCTCGACCGCCTCGTGGATCTCCTCGACCCGCTGCGCGAACGGCGTGAGCCCGGCGGGGAAGCCGGCGGCGACCGCACACACCGGGATGTCGTCACCGGCGAGCGCTTCAACGACGGCCGGAACCATTGTCGGATACACGCAGACGGAGGCCACGCGCAGGCCGAGATCTTCCGCCCCGAGCGCGCGAAGGAGGCCGGGACGCACGGGCTGGCGGGCCTTGGCGGCGAGACGGGCCACCCGCCCCGGAGTGTCGTCGCCGGCGAGCGTCGTGAGGTCGATCATGGTCACGGCGCGGAGGAGCCAGGCGGTCTGCCACTCCTTCTTGATGCTGCGGCGCTTCCCGAGCGTGGCGGCCCGGCGCTCGATCGCGCTGCGGTTCGCGGCCTGCCCCCGAATCAGATCGAGGTCGAGCGGCACCCCCGCGTTGCGCGCGCGCATGGAGACGACACCGGCCTTCGCGTCGGCGCGAACCTGACGGGGAGATGAAGTGGCCCCCCGGGGTGGGAGCCCGCGTCTCGTCGCTCTCGTCATGATTCGTCCACGGGTGCCGATGATCGCTGGAAGATATCCATCGGTAGAATATCGTTCGGACGCCGAGGCCATGCGAATGTACCTCTGGGATGGATTGCCCAGTGTCGCTAGACGCTTTACACTACGGTCGATGATACGGAGCTTCCGGCATCGCGGCCTGAAGCGCTTCTACGAACGTGACGACCGCAGCCTGATCGCCGCTGCTCTGCGCCCCAGGGTGGAGGTGATCCTCGCCCAACTCGATGTCGCCGACTCCCCGGAAGCCATGCGCCTTCCCGGGTATCGGCTACACGCGTTGAAGGGAACGCTGCGAGGCTATTGGTCGGTGACCGTTCGGGCAAACTGGCGCATCATCTTCCGCTTCGAGGGCGGCGATGTTTACGACGTGGAATTGATCGACTACCACTGACGAACGGAGAACCACGATGCCGATGAAGAACCCGCCCCACCCGGGCAAGGTGGTTCGCGTATCCTGCCTCGAACCCCTCGGTCTCACCGTGACGGAGGGCGCGCGAGTGCTCGGCGTGAGTCGGCAGGCGCTTTCGAACCTCGTCAACGGTCGCGCGCGCATCTCGACAGACATGGCGGTGCGGCTCGCGAAGGCCTTCGGCTCCACGACGGGGACCTGGATTCGACTGCAGGCCGCCTTCGACGTGGCTCGGGCACGGGCACGGGAGGACCAGATCGATGTCGAGCGCTACGTTGCGCCGACCGTCTGAGGGGAGGCTCGGCTCTTGCCCGCCGCCGGACGCTGCCTTATTCCGCAGCCTGCGGCCCGCTACCGTGACGAACTACGACCTGACGCTGACCTTTTTGGAGAGATCCCATGACGACGAATGAAACCTGGTGGCCGAATCAGCTGAGCCTGAAGGCTCTTCGGCAGAACTCGCCCGTGTCGGACCCGATGGGCGGGAGCTTCGACTACGCGGAGGCGTTCAAGAACGTCGATGTCGAGGAGCTGAAGCGGGACATCGAGGAGGTGATGACGACCTCCCAGGAATGGTGGCCGGCCGACTACGGGCACTACGGGCCGCTCTTCATCCGCATGACGTGGCACGCCGCGGGCACGTACCGCATCACGGACGGCCGCGGCGGTGGCGGCTCCGGCTACCAGCGCTTCGCGCCGCTGAACAGCTGGCCCGACAACGGCAACCTGGACAAGGCGCGGCGGCTGCTGTGGCCCGTGAAGCAGAAGTACGGGCGCAACCTGTCGTGGGCTGACCTCATCATCTTCGCGGGCAACTGCGCGCTGGAGTCGATGGGGTTCCGGACGTTCGGCTTCGCCTTCGGCCGTCCGGACGTGTGGGAGGCCGACGAGACGGACTGGGGATCGGAGACCGAGTGGCTGGGGGACGAACGCCACGACGAGGAGGGGGAACTCCGGGAAGGGCTGGGCGCCGATCACATGGGGCTCATCTACGTGAACCCGGAGGGGCCGGGCGGGAACCCGGACCCCGCCGCGGCGGCGAAGTTCATCCGCACCACCTTCGCCCGCATGGCGATGAACGACGAAGAGACGGTCGCGCTCATCGCCGGCGGCCACACCTTCGGCAAGGCGCATGGCGCCGGCCCCGAGTCCCACGTCGGTACCGAACCGGAGGGCGCCGGCCTCGAGGCGCAGGGCTTCGGCTGGCACAGCAGCCACGGCAGCGGCAAGGCCGGCGACACGATCACGAGTGGCCTGGAGGGCGCCTGGACGACCGAGCCCACGCGGTGGGACAACAACTTCATGGAGAACCTGCACGACCACGAGTGGGAGCTGACGAAGAGCCCCGCAGGCAAGTCGCAGTACACGCCGGTCAACGCGTCCGAGGTGGCCACCGTGCCGGATGCGCACGACCCCTCGAAGAAGCACGCCCCGATGATGCTCACGACGGACCTCTCGCTGCGCGAAGATCCCGTCTACGCCCCGATCTCGAAGCGCTTCCTCGAGAACCCCGCGGACCTCGCGGACGCCTTCGCCAGGGCCTGGTTCAAGCTGCTCCATCGCGACATGGGCCCGCGCAGCCGGTACCTCGGACCGCTCGTCCCGGCCGAGCCGCAGTTGTGGCAGGATCCGGTGCCCGACGTCGACCACGAGCTGATCGATGAGCGGGACGTCGCGGACCTCAAGGCCAGGGTTCTCGCCTCGGGCCTGTCGGTGTCGCGGCTGGTTGCGACGGCGTGGGCGTCGGCGGCCTCGTTCCGCGGCACCGACAAGCGCGGCGGCGCGAACGGCGCCCGCATCCGCCTCGCGCCGCAGAAGGACTGGGAGGCGAACGACCCGGCCGAGTTGGCGGGGGCGCTGCAAGCGCTGGAAGCGATCCAGGCGGAGTTCAACGGCGCACAGACCGGCGACAAGCGGGTCTCCCGCGCCGACCTCATCGTCCTCGCCGGGTGCGCGGGCGTCGAGCAGGCGGCCCGCGATGCCGGGCACGACGTGCAGGTGCCGTTCGCGCCGGGGCGCACGGACGCGTCGAAGGAGTGGACGGACGCGGAATCGTTCGCCGTCCTGGAGCCCGCCGCGGACGGGTTCCGCAACTACGCCAGGGACGGAAACGAAGCGTCCGCGGCCGAGCAGCTCGTGGAGCGGGCCTGCCTGCTCACGCTCACCGCGCCCGAGATGACGGCGCTGGTCGGCGGCATGCGCGCCCTGAACGCGAACGCCGGGGGGTCCGCCCACGGCGTGTTCACGGACCGGCCCGGAACGCTGACGAACGACTTCTTCGTGAACCTGCTCGACATGAGCACGGAGTGGCGGGCGTCCTCCGACGGCGCCTTCGAGGGCCGCGACGCGAGCGGCGACGTCCGGTGGACCGCCACCGAGGCGGACCTCGTGTTCGGCTCGAACTCCGAACTCAGGGCTCTAGCGGAAGTCTACGGGTGCGACGACGGGCAGGAGGCCTTCGTGCGCGACTTCGTCGCCGCCTGGAACAAGGTCATGAACCTCGACCGCTACGACCTCACCTGACTGCAGTCTAGCTGGCGTGAGTGCGCTACGGCACGAGGTCGTAGCGCACTCACGTACGGGATGTCAAGCGCCTCAACCCGACTTCTCTGCGCGCACGCTGAGCTTTGCGACGCGCCACGGCGGGAAACTGCTGTTCTGGAGAAGATAGAGATGCCTGCCGCCCCCCAGGACCCGCGAGTCCTCCGGCAACGGCACCTCCTCGTACAGCT
>JAPPBA010000187.1 GCA_026705295.1 Candidatus Palauibacter australiensis | reverse complement strand
CGAGGTCCGCCAGGGTGGAGTGGAGCAGCCGCCGGTTCAGTTCCGGAAGGTCGAGATCCTGCAAATCGGAGATGCGGACGATCTTCACGCCCGCGGAATCGGTCGTGGAACTGGTCGGGGAATCCGCTCCAGAGTCGAGCCGGTTCGTCTCTTGGGCTGCGTCCCGGCACCCGAACCCTGCGAGGGCCAGGGCCGAGAGGACGAGACATCGTGCGGCCTGCTGGACGGCCTCCTGCATCTGATCTCCTCAATCCCGGTTCGGCCGGAGAGTCGGGGGAATCGACGCCTTGCGTGCGGTCCTCCACCGTACGTCTTCGGCCGTGAGTTTTGTTGCGCGCGCGGATAAGCTCTAGACTACGGGACGCTACCCTGTGAGCCAGTCCTCGATGAGGCGGCGGGAGATCGAGACGCGACCGGGGAGCCGGAGGCCGATTTCGCGGCGGCGGGCGAAGTCGGCGCGTTCGAACCAGCGCGCATCTGCGAGTTCCTGCCGCGCGACGGTGAGTTCGCCGCCCACGCGCTCGGCCCGAAAACCGAGCATCAGCGACGCCGGGAAGGGCCACGGCTGGGACGAACGATAGCGGACCGAACCCACCTCGATGCCCGACTCCTCAAGAACCTCGCGGACGACGGCTTCCGACAAGCTCTCACCCGGCTCCACGAAGCCGGCCAGGGTGGAGTAGACGCCCTGCGGCCAGATGTCCTTCCGCCCGAGGAGACAGCGGTCGCCGTCGGTCACGAGGACGATGATGGCCGGATCCGTGCGCGGAAAATGGTCGGCTCCGCACGCTTCGTCGCCGCACCGCCGGACGTGTCCTCCCTGCTCCGGCCGGGTCGGAGCGCCGCACGTTCCGCAGAAACGGTGCCGACGGCTCCAGGTGACGATCGCGCGGGCGTAGGCCAGGAGCGAGCCGTCTCCCTGCCCCATCATCGCCCCCACGCCGCGGAGATCGAGGAACTCGCCCGCCCCGTCGAGCGGGCGATCTGAAGCCGGCCCTTCCCCGGCTTCCCCGGCCTTCCCGACTTCCGGGGACACCTCGGCGGCGAACAGCGCGCGGCCACCGCTCCGTCCCTCTTCGAGTCCGAGAAAGATCCACTCCTCGGGTGGTTCCGAGGCGGAGGCCGCGACCGCGGGCGGAAGGAGTACCGGCTCGTAGGCCAGGCCGTCCGCTTTCGCCGCGATCTCCTGCGCCGCCTGGGACACCAGGCTGCGCTCGCGCGACACGGGGACAACGCGCGAGGCCGGGTCGGACAACCGGTCGGCGAGCCACCGGGGATCGGCTCGCAGGTGGGTGGCGCGGTCGAGGCCGCCGCCCGCGAAGGGGTTCGGTCTCCGGTGGCCCTCCCCTGCCACGCCCGATAAGATCTCGCCGGCCGACATGGGGGGAACGTAGCGATTACGAGGGAGAACATGTACAGCTTCGAGGGGACGGCGGGACCGGGCACGCTCCTTACGTTCGATTGTTACGGCACTTTGATCGACTGGGAGGGCGGGATTCTCGCCGCGCTCCGGGCGGCGTACCCGGAGGCGGCCGCGGTGGGGGATGAGCGGCTCCTTGGCGAGTTCCACGCGGCCCAGAACCGGCTCAAGACGAGCGAGTACCGCCCCTACCGGCGGCTGCTGACCGAGACCTCGGTGGAGGTCGCGCGCGCGAACGGATGGGATACGGCGGACGAGCCGGCGGCCTGCGTCCCCGCGAGCATTCCCTCGTGGCAGCCCTTCCCCGACACGAATCCGTCGCTCTCGCGCCTCGCCACGGCGGGGGTCACGCTGGGGATCCTCTCGAACATCGACGACGACCTGCTCGCCGGGACGCTGAAGCACTTCGAGGTCGAGTTCGGTCTCCTCGGCACGGCCCAGCGGCTGCGCAGTTACAAGCCGGCCGCGCCGCACTTCGAGCGCGGGCGGGAGTGGGCCGCGGGCTTCGACCGCTGGCTGCACGTGGCGCAGAGCCTCTTCCACGACGTCGTCCCCGCAACCTCGCTCGGCGTCCCCGTGCTGTGGGTCAACCGCAAGAGCGAGTCCCGCCCGCACGACGCCGACCCCGTACACATCGCGCCCGACCTGGCCGCCGCCGCCGCATGGCTCCTTCCGGCCGAGTGACGCAAGCCTCGTCCCCCGTGCTTTCCCCGACGCGGTCGCCCAGCTATAATTAGACTAGTCGTATCGTCCGGTCTAAACTCGAAAGGGGGATGGGATGGACCGCATCGGGGCGTACGAAGCGAAGACACACCTGCCGCGGCTCCTGGACCGCGTAGCGGCGGGAGAGTCCCTTACGATCACCCGGCACGGTCACCCGGTCGCCCGGCTTGTCCCCGTCGACGAGGACGACCGCACCCGGGCTCGGGAGGCGGCCCGCCGCATCCTCGAGCGCCGTAAGCGCCTGCCCAACCGCGCGTCGATCACCGAGCTCATCGAGACGATCCATGAGGGGCATAGGTATTAATGACCCTTGTGATCGATGCTTCGGTCGTTCTGGCCTGGTGCCTTTCGGACGAAGACGATCCGCTGGCTGAGTTGGCGATGCGGCTGACTCTGGAACACTTCGCCGTCGTCCCTCGGATCTGGTGGTACGAAATCCTGAACGGCCTCACTGTCAACAGACGCCGAGGACGCATGAACCAGGACGATGTGCCGGCTACGCTCGCGGACCTCAAGGGAATGCGGATACTGACCGACGAGGAGCACAGCGACGGCGTGATCCTCGATCTCGCTTGGCGGCACGGCCTTTCCATCTACGACGCCGCTTATCTTGAGACTGCGCTGCGCCGCTCGTTGCCGCTGGCCACGCTTGATGGCCGACTTCGGCGGGCGGGCGAGGCAGCGGGGGTCACGGTGCTCCGGAGACGAGACGGTCCAGGACGTCGCGGGTGAAGCGGTGGAGTTCCCGCCACAGTACTTCGTGCGAGAAGATGTCGTTGTGCCCTGCCCCCGGGATCTCGAGCCACCGGCGGGGGCCCCGCAGCGCATCGAACACCTCCCGGCTCTGGCCGGGCGGAATGACCCGGTCCTCCTCGCCGGCGGCGACGAACGTCGGCACCTCGATCCGCGGCGCCCTTTCCAGCGTGTCGAAGCGGTTGTGCAGCCAGTCCAGATACCAGTCCGGGAGCCACGACAGGCGGTGCCGGGCGATCGCCGCGGTGTGCGTGAACGGCCCGAGCAGGACGACGCCGGCCACCGGGCGGCTCACCGCCAGCTCCGCCGCCACGGAGCTTCCGAGGGAGTTCCCCAGGGGAATGAGCCGCGCGGGATCGACGCTCCGCTCCTCCACCAGCCACCGGTACGCCGCTCTCGCATCCGCGTAGAGACCCTCCTCCGAGGGCTTTCCCTCGCTCGCGCCGTAGCCGCGGTAGTCGGGCAGAAGGATGTCGAGTCCGAGGTTCGAGAGCGCCGCCGCCACCGTCCCGCGGTCTCCCAGGTGCCCGGCGTTGCCGTGGAAGTAGATCGCGGTCCCCCGTCTGGACTCCGGCGGGTCGGCGGGAAACCACCACGCGTGCAGCTCGACGCCGTCTTCGGTCGGGATGCGGACCTCGGTGGCCTTCGGGAATCCCCAGTATCGCGGGTGCGTCTCGTGCGGCTGCAGTGTCTCCGGATAGAAGACGAAGAAGGGGACGATCCGGGGCATGAAGAGACGGACGACGGCCATCAGACCGACGAGCGCGACCACGACGATGAGGAGTTCCACGAGCGGGAGCCGGCGGCGGCGGACGGCCGGAGTCAGCGGCCGGGCACGGACGACGCCGTGGCGAGGCGCTCGGTCCAGCGCGCGTACACGTCGGGGCGGCGATCCCGCCAGAACAGGCGCCGGGCGGTGGAGGCTGCGCACCGCGAGAGGTCCACGTCGGCGTAGAGGATCGCCTCCTCCCCTCCCGGCGCCCGCGCGAGGACGACGCCCTCGGGGTCGACGACGAACGACTCTCCGGCGAAGGTGAGACGGGGCTCCGCGCCGACGCGGTTGGCCAGCGCCGCGAAGTAGCCGTTCTGGAAGGCCGCCACGCGCACCTCGGCCTCGAACAGCCCCTCGGGCCACTCTCCGACCGCCCCGGCCTGCGGGATGACGACGAGTTGCGCCCCATGTTCTCCCAAGCGCCGCATGTACTCGGGATAGTGGCGGTCGTAGCAGATCGCGACGCCCACGCGCCCCACGGCGGTGTCGTAGACGAGCGCGTCGGTGTCGCCTTTCGCGTAGTAGTGCTGTTCGTGGAAGCACGCGTACTCGGTGATGTGCATCATTCGCGTGACGCCGAGCAGCGAGCCGTCCGCGTCGAAGACGGGCGTGCTGTCGTAGCAGCGCCCGTCGGGCCCGAGTTCGTACTGGTTGAACACCGTGACGAGACCGAGTTCGGCGGCGCGCGCGGCGACGCGGTCGCAGGTGGGACCGGGGATCGGCTCCGCGATCTGCGCGGCGCCGGGGTCGTCCGGCCGCTGGGGAAAGAAGCGGTCGATCGCGAGTTCGGGGAACGCCACGAGCTCGGCGCCTTCGGAAGCGGCGCGCCCCATCGCGGCGAGCGCGCGTTCGAGGTTGCGGGTGCGGTCGGGACCCGCCGACTGCTGTACAAGTGCGATCTTCATCTTGTGAATGTCCCTCGCTCTATGTCCTTCGCATGGATCGTTCGCGTTCGGAAAGGGCGACGTGCCTCGGTCGCCCGGAACGGAGGATTGTCGGAGCGCGCGCCGGCACCCGCAACGGGGTCCCCGGATCACGTCGGGCTTCGTTAAGTTGCTCCCATGTGCGGACGATTCAGCCTTCAGACCCCGGTTCCGGAGCTGGCGGAACTCTTCGAGGCCGATCCTTCGCGGCTCGAGGCATGGGTCGCCCGCTACAACGTGGCGCCTACGGACGAGGTCATCGCGCTGCGGCGGAGCACCGGCGGCCGGGAACTCGTTCCGCTTCGCTGGGGACTGATCCCGAACTGGGCGGAGGATCGCGCGTCGCTCCCGCCGATGATCAACGCCCGCGCCGAGTCGCTCGAAACCCGCCGCGCGTTTCGAGACCTCGTCATCGACCGCCGCTGCGCCGTCCTCGCCGACGGCTTCTACGAATGGCGGAAGGAGGGCGGCCTGAAGCAGCCGTACCTCATCCGGCGCCGGGATCGGAGACCGATGGCGCTCGCCGGGCTGTGGGACGTGTGGCGCGGACCGGACGGCACGATCCCCTCGTGCACGATCGTCACGACGGACGCGAACGAGTTGCTCGAACCGCTGCATGACCGCATGCCGGTCATCCTCGAGGGCAGGGGCGCGCAGATGTGGCTCGATCTCGACATCTCCGAGCGCACCATGGAGCCGCTCCGGCCGTTCGACGCGGAGGCGCTGGAGGTGTTCGCGGTCAGCCGCCGGGTGAACCGCGTGGCCACGGACGATGCGGCCTGCGCGGAGACGCGCGGCGCTCCGATCCGCGATCCGTCAGGCTGGCGCGAGCGTCCCCCGGTCGGCGATGCGCCCCCCGACCAGCTCGGGCTCTTCTGACGCCGGGGTCTCCGCCCGCGCTGCGTTTCCCTAGAAACTGGCGACCAGCGCGATCGTCAGCGTGGAGTCCAGCTTGTGGCGCGGGACGAGGACCGTCTCCCCGGTCGGGGTCCCCGCAGGCTGCTCGAGAGGAGCGCGGGTGAGCGCGGGCGCGTTGTCCCACGCGAGCCGCAGGCCCGTCTTCACGGCCAGCGAACTGTTGATGTCGACCGCGAGGGAGTTGGCGAGGTCGGCGCGCAGGTCCGCCGTATCCGTGAGGTTCTCGTCCAGCGTCAGCGTGCTCTCGAGATTGGCGGTCTCCGTCAACTGGCGACGGAAGTTGGTGGAGACGCGGATTCCGCCGAAGCTCGAACTCCGGTCGGGATCGTCGACGACATCGTCCTGCATCGTGAACGTGACCCCGTAGTCGCTCTTGAGCCGGGTCCGGTCGGTGTCAATCCACGTGTTCCCGATGCCGCCCACCAGGGAGAGCTTGCTCTCATACCCGGCGAAGGTGTTTCGCTCCCACCCCGCGCCGGTCGTGAGGTGGACCTGATCCGAGAACGAACGCTCGAATTCGCCGCGCGCGAAGTAGTTCTCGGCCGTCGGCTCCGTGGCGGCGTCGCTCGTCACGGTGAAGTGGTCCGGAGTCCCGACGGCGACGCGGCGGGTCGTACCCGACTCCGTTCGGAGCCCTCCCGCGCTGAGGGACAGCTCTCCCCCGCCCCATTCGCGCCGGGCGCCGCCGCCGAGCCCGAACGTCCGCACCGTGGAGTTCCCCGACGTGAAGAGCAGGCTCAGTTCCGCATTGTAGGACCAGCGGATCTCCGCTTCCTCCCGGACTTCTTCCTGCAGAGACGCGGCCGGAGCGGCAGCCGGCACCGCGGCCAATACAGGCAGCGCCGTAACGGCGGCGCCCAACCTCACGCCCCTACTCACGAACGACTTCATGTTCCTTACCCTTCAGATACGTTGCTTGACACGAGGCTGGCCGGACGCGCTTCGGCGGGCCAGCTTCATCCGACCGTACTATCCGTTCCCCTTCGAGGAGTTCCAAGCGCATGTCCATAACAGCCAGGCACCGCACCGAAAAAGGGCATCTCTCCGGTCGCCGACTCCTCGCCGGCGCCTTCGTGGTCCTGTTCCCGCTGCCCCTCGCGGCGGCTCAGGACGCGCAGATCGCGGCGATCGAGGCGCGCAGCGAACACTACGGGAGCGTGGCGCGCCAGATCTGGGAGTGGGCCGAGGTCGGCTACCAGGAGGAGAAGAGCTCCGAGCTGCTGAAGGGCGAACTCGAGGCGGCGGGATTCTCGGTCGAGTCCGGCGTCGCCGACATGCCCACGGCGTTCGTGGCGAGCTACGGCTCCGGAGGCCCGGTCATCGGGATCCTGGCCGAGTACGACGCGCTGCCGGGCATCTCCCAGGACGCGGTGCCCGTGCGCTCGCCCATCATCATCGGGGGCGCGGGCCACGCGTGCGGACACCACCTGTTCGGCGCGGGCTCCGTGGCGGCGGCCATCGCGGTCAAGGAATGGCTGGAGGAGACGGGACACGAGGGGACGATCCGGCTCTACGGCACGCCCGCCGAGGAAGGGGGCGCGGGGAAGGTGTACATGGTGCGCGCGGGCCTGTTCGACGACGTGGATGTGGCGCTCCACTGGCATCCCGGCGCGCGGAACAGCGCGAGGGTGGGGCGGTCGCTGGCCAACAAGTCCGCCAAGTTCCGCTTCCGGGGCTATTCCGCGCACGCGGCGGGCGCGCCGGAGCGGGGACGGAGCGCGCTCGACGGGGTCGAGGCGATGAATCACATGGTGAACCTCATGCGCGAGCACGTTCCGCAGGAGACGCGGATCCACTACGTGATCACGCAGGGCGGCTTCGCGCCCAACGTCGTGCCGGACTTCGCGGAGGTCTACTACTACGTGCGGCACCCCGACGCCCCCACCGTGCTCAGGCTGTTCGAGCGCGTGGCGCGCGCGGCCGAGGGCGCGGCGATGGGTACCGGGACGGGGATGGAATACGAGGTGATCCACGGGCTCTACGACCTCGTGCCCAACGTCGCCCTCGGACGGGTGATGGACGCGAACCTGCGCAAGGTCGGGGGCGTGGAGTACACGGAGGCGGAGCGGGCCTTCGCCCAGCAGATCCAGGACAGCTTCGTGGGCGGTTCCGGCCGGCCGCTGGGCTCCGAGGCCGAGATCGAGGAGTTCGGGGTCGACCCGGCGGGCGGCGGCTCGACCGATGTCGGCGACGTGAGCTGGGTCGTGCCGACGACGGGGCTGTCGACGGCCACCTGGGTGCCGGGCACCTCGGCGCACAGCTGGCAGGCCGTGGCGGCCGGGGGCACCGACATCGGCACCAAGGGGATGATCGTCGCGGCGAAGACGCTCGCCCTGACGACAATCGAACTCTTCCAGAGCCCGGACGTGATCGCCGCGGCGTGGGAGGAACTGAGGGCGCACCGCGGCGCGGATTTCGTGTACTCCGCGCTGCTGGGCGACCGCCCCCCGCCCCTGGACTACCGCCGCTAGATCCGGCCGCCAGGCTCCGGGCCGGCAAGCCCGGAGCCGACGCCGCCGGGACGCTCCCGGACTAGTCCTTTCGCGGCGAGAGGCGGTCGACGAGGTCGCTCATCCAGCGTCCCGCGAGATCCTTGCATCCGAGCCCGAAGGCGAGCGCCAACGCGAAGCTGATGGCCGCGAGGATGATCAGGAAGGCGTCGCCCACGAACTGGACCTGAACCTGCTGCAGGGCCACCACTACGGCGAAGATGATCACGACGACCTGTGCGAACTGCCCCAGCACCTGGGCCTGCGCGATGCCCGCGTTGCTGGCCACGGCGCGGACCGTCGCCCCCAGGAAACCGACCGCCAGGATGCCGAGAATCAACACGACGATGGCCGTCACGATCGTGGGCAGGAAGCCGACGAGCCGCTGCAGCAACTCGGCGGTGGCGGTCAGCTGCAGCGCGTTCAGCGCCGCCACCAGCACGACGAGCATGACGACCCAGTAGGCCAGAGCCGCGACCAACTGGGAGAAGGTGCGCTCGATGCCTCCCTTGGCCAGCATCTCCGCCAACTGGATCCTCTCGGCCAGACGGTCGGCCTTCACGGCCCGGAGCAGCCGGATGAGTGCCGTCTTGATCAGCTTGGCGACGACCCAGCCACCGACCAGGATCGCCACCACGGCCACCAGGTTGGGCAGAAACCCGACCAGTTGATCGAGGAAGGCCCGGATCGGCTCAAGCAGTATCGCGTCCCAATCCATGTCCATCGTGATTCCCTCCATCGCGAAAAACGGTTGCCGGTCAGCGCCGCGTAGTTACCTGCGGCTCCATTTATTCACGACGACTCGGGGGGCGGACTCCGCCCGGGCCGATAGCGGACTTAGAATGATGAGCGGGAGCCCAAGCCACCAGACTGACACCACGTCCGGCAACGGTCCGGAGCGATGGCAGGAGGCTTCCCGGGGCCGTCAGCGGGGCAGCACCGTCCCCGCGGGCTCGACGCGGACACGGGGATTCCGCCGCAGCGCACTGAAGTCCTCGGGAGATAGGGCGATGACGGGCGGGGCGCGGTCGTAGAGCTGAGCGGCGACGATGGCGGCGAGCGCGAGGAAGGTGTCGGGGCCGCGGGTCAGGAACGCTGCCGGTGCCGTGCCGCGGCGGATGGCTTCGAGGAGGACGGCGGTCGTCGTGCTGGAGCCGCGGGTCGCCGGGATGGCCAGGATGCGGTCGGTTCCGACTTGGCCGGTCAGCGGATGGCGCCGGTCGATGATCTCCCCCGTCTCCGCGTCGTAGCCGCCCCAGAAGCTGAGCGGCTCGGACGAGTAGAGGACGGCGCCTTCCGCGGCGCCCGCGACGAGCGCTCGGCCGGTCAGCGGACCGGCGCCCGAGGCCGCAGGCCGATCGCTCACGGCTCGGCGGTCCACGCGCCGTCGTCCCGCGTGACGCGGCCGGCGACGGCCGACTCCACGCAGTCGGCCAGGCTCCCGAAGGCGACGGCGCGCTCGAGCAGGCCCGGCGTATACCATGCGTACTTGGCGGAGTTGGTCATGAGCCGCCGGATGCTCTCCGGCAGCATGGGCGTCGTAAGGATGCAGGTGTCGACGGTCAGCTCTCCGCCGAACGACTCGATCGTGTCGAGGTAGCCCGCTTTCGCCGCCAGTTCACGGACGGCCCGCCCGGTCGTGATCAGCAGCCGCACCCCGGGGTGGCGGCGCCGGCCGGCGACGAGCCGCGCCAGCGCCGCGAACTCCGACAGCGAGAAGTGCGGACTCCCCAGCACGACGAGGTCCAGACCGTCCGCGTCGGAGAGCCCGGAGCCAAGTTCGTCCCGCGCCGCGCGCAGCGCCGCGGGCCCCGGACGCAGCCGGGTCGCCGCTTCCCTCCCCTGAAACGCCGCGTCCAGATCCGGCGCCTCCGGCGTGAGGCCGACCCAGTGGAACAGGCCCACCGCACCCGAGGAGGCCATGGCGGCCCCGAGCGCCTTGAGGTCGTCCTCACCCGGCCGCGCCCGGAGCCCGTCGAGCACCGGGATCCGCCCCTCCACGCGCAACCCGATCCAGTGTCCCAGCACCGGGTACAGGGCGGGTTCCTCCGCCAACCGCCGCGGGACGCGGGAAAGATCGACGAGCACCTGCCCCGCCCGGTTCGCGGTCAGATGGAGCCCCGCGGCCGGGGCCCGGCCCGTGACCGCGCAGCAGATGTCCAGCAAGTCGGGATAGCGCTCGGTGCGCGCCCCCAGCACGGAGTTCGCGAACACGATCGCGCTCGACTCGCCCCACGCGACCTGTTCCCCGACGGCCGGCCGCGGCTGCGTCTGGTAGGGCGCGCACGTCCAGGTGGGCTCGCAGCCCATCGCTTCGTACGCCTCCATCTGGCGCCGCGCCGGCGCCGCCCAGGATTCGGACACGTCCCACTCGCGCCAGCCGTGCTCGTCCACGCCCGATACGTTGAGCGTCGTCGGCACCTGCACCCGCGCGCCGCCCTCCGCCAAGCGCTCAGCGAACTCAAGCGTCGCCGGTCCCTGGTAGAGCGACGAATCGATGTGCGCCGCGGTGATATCGAGCAGTTCCCGCGCCCCGACCACCTCGGCCATGCGCGCGAGGATCGACATCGCGAGCCGCGCGCCCTCCCCCTCATCTCCCCGCAGAAGCGCGAGATCTCCCCGTTCGAGACGGACGCCCGTCATCCCGCCGTGTTCCATCCGGTTATCTTCGGCCCCATGTTCCGTTCCACAAGCCCATGAATCCGAAGCCCACGGATCCGACCATGCGCATCGTCTACTTCCTTCCCGGACCGATGTCCCGCGGCCCCCTCGGGCCGGAGGAACTCGTTCGGCGCCAGGCCTTCCTCAACGAGCACGCCTTCCGCGGGACGGACGCCGCGGTTCGCGAGACGGAGAACGGTCCCGCCTCGGTCGAGTCGTCCGCCGAGGAGTATCTCTCGGTGCCCGGCATCCTCGAGGCCGCACCGCGTCTCGAGGCGGAGGGGTTCGACGCGATGATCATCGGGTGTTTCGGCGATCCCGGCCTCGCGCCGGCCCGTGAACTCGTCGACTTCCCCGTCATCGGCCCGGGCCAGGCCGGAGCGCTTGCCGCGGCGCAGATGGGGCAGCGCTTCGCGATCATCACCGTCGTGGACGAGGTCGTGCCCGCGATTCGGCGCCAGATGCGGGGCTACGGCCTTGAAGGGCTCGTGGCGGACATCCGGGCGGTGGATGTCCCGGTGCTCGAGCTTCGGCAACGCGCGGAGCAGGTGCTCGAAACGCTCGAGACGGAGGCTCACGCGGCGCTGCGCGCCGGCGCGGACACGCTCGTGCTGGGCTGCATGACGATGGGATTCCTCGACGTGGCGCGGAAACTCGGCGAGCGCCTCGGCGTACCGGTCATCAACCCGGTGCTCGCCGCGCTCAAGGCGGCCGAATCCTTCGCCGCCACCGGTGTGCGGCCCTCCCCGCGCGCCTATCCCCCGCCCCGCAAGGAGATCTCGCCCGTCCCGGTCTGATCCCAACGGATGACCACAATCGTGCCATTTCGGTGATCGCATCATCAGTTTGACACGACTCGGGCCGCTCGCCAAACTCCTGTACATGATCTCCAGACACCTGACTCCCGCGCTCCGGCGAGCGGCGGAGCAATATCCCGTCGTCACCGTAACCGGGCCACGACAGTCCGGGAAGACCACCCTCGTGCGAGCGGTTTTCCCCGGATACCGGTACGCCTCGCTCGAAGCGCCGGACGTGCGGGCCCGGGCCATCGCCGACCCCCGCGGGTTTCTGGCGGGAGGCGACCCGCTGATCCTCGATGAGATTCAGCGCGCGCCCGAGTTGCTCTCATACGTGCAGGGACTCGTGGACGAGGACGGGCGGCCCGGCCGGTTCATCGTCACCGGATCGCAGAACATCCTGCTCATGAGATCCGTTTCGCAGACGCTGGCCGGCCGGACCGCGCTTCTTCTGCTGCTGCCGTTCTCGCTCGCCGAACTGCACGGGTTCCCGGCGCCGGATCCGAGCGAACTGGACCGGCGCGGCGCGGCTCTCGCGCCGGCGGTGGCGCAGCGGCTTTCGGAGGCGGATCCGTGGGCGACGCTCCTGGCCGGCTTCTATCCACCGGTACACGACCGAAACCTCTCTCCCCGCGCGTGGATGGCGGACTATTTCCGCACCTACGTCGACCGGGATCTTCGCGAGGTTACCCAGGTTCTCGATCTGAGGACGTTCGAGACCTTCGTGCGGCTCGCGGCGGCCCGTACCGCCACGGAACTCAACCTCAGCGGGCTGGCCGCCGATGCGGGGGTCACGCACCAGACGGCCCGACGGTGGCTCACCGCCCTCGAGATCGGATACATCGCGACCACGCTGCCACCGCATCACGCAAGCTATCGCAAGCGACTCCGCAAGCGCCCGCGACTTCACTTCCTCGATCCGGGGCTGGTGTGCTACCTGCTGGGCATCGAGGATGCGGCGACGCTCGAGAGACATCCGCTGCGAGGCGCCATCTTCGAGTCGTTTGTCGTCGCGGAACTCGTCAAGGCCCGCGCCGCCCGCCGCCGCGACCCGAGCCTGTATTTCTGGCGCGACGCGACAGGCCACGAGATCGACATCCTGATCGACGCGGGCGACCGTCTCATTCCCGTGGAAGTCAAGTCCGGACGAACGGTACCCCCGGACGCCATCTCGGCGCTGGAATGGTGGACCTCGATTCCGTCCAACCCAAATCAGGGCGGCGTGCTGGTCCACGGTGGAACGGAGGACTTCGATCTGGGCGGATTTCGAGTCCTGCCCTGGTTCCTGGGCGCCGGCTAGCGCTCACCTCCGCGCTGCGTCACTCCCGGGTCACGGTCGTATGATGCCGACGCCGTCCTCGATCGTCATCGTCGTTCCGTACTCGGCGGAGAGCTTCGCGAGACCCTCGAGGATCTCCTGTCCGAGCGCGTCGTCCGCCATCATCGGCCGGCCGCGCACCGGCCGCGGCAACTGCCAGCCCATGGTGATCGGGTGCAGTTGGATCTCCTTCAATTCCCCGCCCTCGTACTCCACGACGGGGACGACGCTCTCCCAGAACCCCTTCCCCGCCGGGAACGAGGAGGCGCCGGCCCGCTCGATCCGCACGTCCTGGAACCTGCCCGGAAGGTCCTCGTACCCGAGCCCCTGGGCCTCGTAGTTGTCCTGCGGCTGAAACTCGATCGTCTCGTTCTGCATGGCGAAGTTCGCCAGCGAGTAGAAGATCGGCTTGCCCCGGTACATCTCGACCGCGCGCAGAATGTGGGGACCGTGGCCCACGAACATGTCCGCGCCCGCATCGACGGTCGCGCGGGCGACATCCACGAGGAAGTCGGCCGGCACCTCGCGGCGGTCCGCACCTTCGTGCGAGTGGCTCGTGACGATGACCCACTCCGCCTGGCGCTGCGCTTCCTTCACGACTTCGATGATCTCCGCCAGGTCCCCGGCGTGCGGCGCCGTCTTCACGCCCGGCTTGTCGCCCTCCATGAAGGTCATGCCGCCGAAGCTCAGGCGCGGGCCGGAGCCGCCTCCCCGCCCCGCCACGGCGAGGGCGTCGCGAAGCCCCGCCATCTGGTCGGCGGTCACCGTCACGTGCCGCTCGTAGCGGATGGGGCTCAGTCCCGGCCGCCCCCGTACATCCGGCCGCTGGTGGCCGGCCCGCATCGGGTCGGCGAAGGTCGAGGCGATCGAGATGAGCGCGACCCGTCCGCCGGGCGTGTCCACATAGGCCGGTGCGCGCGCCCGCGCGAGGTTCTCGCCGAAGCCGGCGACGGCGAGTCCCGCCGCTTCGGCCGCCGCCACCGTGCGCCGCGCCCCGCCGGCGCCGAAGTCCATCGTGTGGTTGTTCGCCAGGCTCACCATGTCGAAGCCGAACCAGGCGAGTTCGTGCGCGATTTCCGGCTCCGCCCGCATGTACGTGCCGCCGCTGGCCGCCGCCGGGATCACGTCGTCCTCGTAGTCGTGGAACAGGATCTCGAGGTTCACGAACGCGGTGGTCGCGTTCTGAATAATGTCGCGCAGGGCGAGGAACTCGGGCTCCCGGTACGGAGACATCTTCCGGGAGATGATCGCGTCGCCCGCCAGGGCGATGGACATGTTCCCGCGCGCATCCTCGAACGCCTGCGCCTCGAGCGAGGCCGGTTTCGCGAGGGAGAATCCCGCCTCGAGGAAGACGGCGGCCACGAGTCCGGCCAGCGGGATGCTGGCCGCGGCGGAGAACGAGAGCGGAAGACGATACCGGCGCATGAGTGCCTCCGATGAGGGTGCCTGCGGGGACCTTCTCCGTGCGGGCCCGCTTCGGGCGCCGCTTTCTTGTGCGGGTCGCGTACGATCCGACAGATTCGAGCGCATGGACGACAACATGCTTTCCCCAACCCCGCGCCGCCACGCCGCGCGGGCGCTCCCGGCTTTCCTCGTCGCGGCGGGGCTGCTTGGCGCGGCGGCCGCCGCCCGGCCGGCTTCGGCGCAGAGCTACGATCTGATCATCCGGGGCGGCACCCTCGTCGACGGTTCCGGGAATCCGGCCCGGGCGGGGGATGTTGCGGTCGAGGGCGGGCGGATTGCGGCCGTGGGCGACCTCGGCGCGGCGACGGCCACCCGGGCGATCGACGCGACCGGGCTCCACATCTTCCCCGGCTTCATCGACACGCACTCCCACGCCATGCCGGCGCTGCTGCGCGACGAACTCCGCACCGCGCAACCACTCCTCGCGCAGGGGATCACGACGATCTTCGCGAACCCCGATGGCGGCGGCACGGTCGACCTCGCCGACCAGCGCGCGCGGATCCGGGATCCCGGCGTCGGAGTCAACGTGGGCGCCTTCGTCCCGCACGGAAGCGTGAGGCGCGCCGTGCTGGGGATGCAGGCCCGCGAGGCGACGGCGGAGGAACTCGACCGCATGCGGACGATCGTCCGGGAGGGCATGGACGGGGGCGCCTTCGGGCTCTCCTCCGGCCTCTACTACTCGCCGGGCTCATACGCCCCGACCGGCGAAGTCGTCGAACTCGCGAAGATCGCCGCCGAGTACGGGGGCGTGTACCAGAGCCACATCCGCGACGAGTCGGACTATTCGATCGGTCTCACCGGCGCCGTGGACGAGGTGATCGAGATCTCGCGCGGCTCCGGCATCACGGGGGTCGTCACGCACGTCAAGGCGCTCGGGCCCCGGGTGTGGGGTCAGTCCGCCGACGTGGTGCGCCGCATCGAGGCGGCACGGGCGGAGGGGCTGGCGATCTACGCGGACCAGTACCCCTACGAGGCCTCGGGGACGAGCATCGTGGGCGCGCTCGTCCCGCGCTGGGCCCTCGCCGGCGAGGCCGGCAACCTGTACGAGCTAATGGAGAACCCCGCCGAGCGCCCCCGGCTCGTGGCGGAGATGTGGGAGAACCTCGACCGCCGGGGCGGCGCCAACCGGCTCATGCTGCAGGGCGGCCCCGATGGCGGCCGCACCCTGCAGGATGTGGCGGACGATCGCGGGATCGACGCGATCGAGACGGCGCTCGCCCTCCTCGTGGAGGCGCTTGACGGAGGCGGCGGCACCGGGCTCACGTCGTTCAACATGAACGACGACGACATCGCGCGCTTCATGACGCAGCCCTGGATGATGACGTCCTCCGACGGCTCGCTCTGGGTGCCCGGCGAGGGCCATCCGCACCCGCGCGGCTTCGGCGCCTTCCCGCGGCGGATCCGCAAGTACGTGCTGGAAGAGGGCGTCACCACGCTGGAACAGGCGATTCACGCCATGACGGCGCTCCCGGCCCGCGTGTACGGAATCGAAGGCCGCGGCGTGCTCGAACCCGGCGCGGTCGCCGATGTGATCGTCGTGGACCTTGAGCGGTTCCGCGACACCGCCGAGTACGACGACCCGCACGGTCTCGCCGAGGGGGTCGAGTACTCCCTCGTCAACGGTACGCTCGCGATCGACGAGAGCCGCTTCACGGACGCGCTCGCCGGTGAAGCGATCGTCAAGGCACGATAACTCAGGAGCAGACATGCGATTCCCCGCCCCGATCCCCGGAACGCGAACCGTCCTCGCACCTCTGGCCGCCGTCGCCGCCCTCGCGTGGCCGCTCGCCGCGCAGGACGGCGCTGGCGTCGGCGAACTCCCCGCCGGCGTCCGGAACCCGGCCCCGGCCGCGAACACCGTCGACCCGAGTCTCTTCGGCGGCCTCTCCTTCCGCTTCGTCGGCCCCTCGCGCGGCGGCCGCGTCACGGCGGTCGAGGGCCACCGCTCCCACCCCCATACCTTCTACCAGGGGGCGACCGGCGGCGGCGTGTGGAAGACGACGAACTACGGGGTGACGTGGGAGAATATCTCCGATGGGTATTTCCGGTCTCCCTCCATCGGCCATATCGAAGTCGCCGATTCGGATCCGAATGTCATCTACGTGGGGACGGGCTCGGACGGCATCCGCTCGAATATCATCATCGGGAAGGGCATCCATAAGTCGACCGATGCCGGGGAGACCTGGGACCACGTCGGGCTCGAGGACGCGGGCCAGGTCCCGTCCGTAAAGGCCCATCCGGACAATCCCGACCTCGTCTATGCGGCCGCGATGGGGAACCCGTTCATCAACAATGAGACGCGGGGCGTCTATCGCTCCTCGAACGGCGGTCTCGACTGGGAGCGCATCCTCTTCACCTCGGACTCCGTCGGGGCGGTCGATCTCGAGTTTCATCCGGCGGACCCCAACGTCATCTACGCCGCGATGTGGCGGGCGCAGCGGTATCCGTGGTCGATCATCTCCGGGGCGAGCGACGAAGACGGGATCTGGAAGACGACGGACGGGGGCGACACCTGGCGGCGGATCACGGCCGGGCTCCCGGAGGGCCTGATCGGCAAGGTCGATTTCTCCGTCTCGCCGGACATGCCGGACCGCGTCTATGCGCTGGTCGAGGCGCCGGAGCCGATCGAGGGCCTGTACCGCTCGGACGACGCCGGAGAGACGTGGGAGCTGATCAACGACGACCCGCGCAACCAGCTCATGCACCGGCCCTTCTACTTCACGAACGTGATCGCGGACCCGACGGACGGGGATGTCCTCTATGTCCTCAATCTGTCCACCTGGAAGTCGACGGACGGGGGGCGGACCTTCAGCACCATCCCGAACGTGCACGGGGATGACCACGATCTGTGGATCAACCCGGACGACCCGCGCATCATGGTGCACGGGAGCGACGGGGGCGGGGTCGTAACGCTGGACGGCGGGCAGACGTGGTCGCCGGTCAACAACCAGCCCACGGCCGAACTCTACCAGGTCGACGTGGACGACCGTTTTCCGTACTGGCTCTATGCGGGGCAGCAGGACGATGCGTTCACGGTGGCCGTGCCGAGCCGCCAGCCGTCGCTGTCCGCGCCGGGCGGTCCGGACGCGTACTGGCGCTCGCCGGGCGGGTGCGAGACGGGTCCCGCCGTGCCGAAGCCGGGCGACCCCGACGTCGTGTACGCGAACTGCAAGGGGCGCTTCGGGGTCTACAACCAGCGCACCGGGCAGGAGCAGCAGTACTACGTCGGCGCGGTGAACATGTACGGCACGAACCCCGCCAACCTCCCCTACCGCTTCCAGCGCGTCGTGCCCATCGAGGTCTCGCCGCACGATCCGAACCTCGTCTATCACGGCTCGCAGTACGTGCACCGGACGACGGACGGGGGGCGCTCATGGGAGCGGATCTCTCCCGACCTCACGGCGTTCCCGCCCGAGCGGCAGATGGTGTCGGGCGGGCCGATCACGCGCGACGCGACGGGCGAGGAGCACTATTCCACGCTCTACGTGATCGAGGCCTCGCCGCACGACCCCGAGGTGATCTGGACCGGGGCGAACGATGGCCCGGTGTACGTGACGCTGGATGGCGCGGAGTCCTGGGAGAACGTGACGCCGGGGGACATGCCGCCCGAAGGCCGCATCAACTCGATCGATATCTCCCGCCACGATCCGGACAAGGTGTACGTGGCCGGATACCGCTTCCTGCTCGGCGACTTCCGGCCCTACGTCTACCGGACGGAGGACGCGGGGGAGACGTGGACGCTCCTCACCGATGGGACGAACGGGATTCCGGCGGACGTTCCCGTGCGGGTCGTGCGCGAGGATCCGGACCGCGCGGGGCTCCTGTATGCGGGGACGGAGTTCGGGCTCTTCATCTCCTTCGACGACGGGGCGACGTGGCAGTCGTTCCAGCTCGACCTTCCGCTGACGCCGGTGACAGACATCGAGGTATACCGGCAGGACCTCGCGCTCTCGACGATGGGCCGCGGATTCTGGGTGCTCGACGACATCACACCGCTGCACGAGATCGGCGCGGACGGATCGGTCGCGGAGGGGGGCGGAGCCCACCTGTTCGAGGGGCGGCCGCAGTACCGCACTCGGCCCGGACGGAATTCGGGCTTCGAATGGGCCTCGAATACGGCGCGCCCGGACTACCCCGGCGCGGGCGCGGACATCAACTACTGGATCTCCCCGGAGCTGGGAGCCGACGAGACGGTGCAGATCGAGATCCTCGACGCGGGCGGCGAGACGATCCGCTCCTACGCCAGCGGCGGGGGTGGCGGCGCGGCCCGGGCGGGGGGACCGGCGATGCAGCGCATGGCGCCGCGTGGCGGGGGCGCGCGCGGGGTCTCGACGACGCCGGGCGTGCACCGGCTGCGCTGGGACATGCGCTCTCAGGGCGAGGGCCGCGGCGGGCCGATCGTGCCGCCGGGCGAGTACACGGTTCGCCTCTCGGCGGGCGACGTGACGGCCGAGTCGGGGCTCGAACTGCGGATCGACCCGCGGGTGGCGGCGGAGGGGGTGACCGTCGCCGACCTCGAGGAGCAGTACCGCTTCAACCTCGGCGTGCGGGAGACGATGGCGGAGGCCCGCGAGGTCGCGGACGGCATCGACGACCTGCGCGAGCGCATCGCGGAGGCGCGCGCGGACGCCGGCGGCGGCCGCAACGAGACGCTCGACGAACTCGCCGCGGCGCTGGCCGAACTCGACGCCCGCGTGAACGACGCGGAGGGCAGCTATCCGCGCCCCATGCTCCTGAGCCAGCTCAACTATCTCGCCGGCATGACCGGGCGGGCCGACCAGGCGCCGGGCGCCGACGCCTACGAGCGGCACGAGGAACTGCGGGAGGAGGTGCGGGAGGTGAGCGACTGGTTGCAGACGTTGGTGCGACGACTGACCGCCACCGACTGACCGCGACTGAGGTAGCGGATGTTTGACATCAACCTCATCGCGCACCCGCTGGCGGGTACGCCGTTCGGCACGGCGCTCGACCTGTGCCTGATACTGGCCGCCGTGTGCCTGGTCGTCGCTATCCCGACGCGCGACTACTCGTGGGTGGACCGGCTCTGGAGCCTGTGTCCGCCCGTCTACTGCCTGATCGTGGCAGCCGGGCTGGACTTCGCCTCGCCGCGCGTCAACCTGATGACCCTGCTCGTCGTGCTCTGGTCGGCGCGGCTGACCTTCAATGGCCTGCGCAGGGGAATATTCCGGCCGGGACACGAGGACTACCGCTGGGTCGCGGTCCGGGAGAAGCTCGGGCCGGTCCGGTTTCAGCTTCTCAACCTCACGTTCATCAGCTTCGGGCAGATGCTGCTCATCTGGTGGTTCACCTCTCCGGTGCACCAGGCCGCGGTGTGGAGCGAGACGCCGCTCGGCTGGCTGGATCTCCTGACCGCCGCGCTCTTCCTCGTGCTCTTCGTCGGCGAGGCCACGGCCGACGAGCAGATGTGGCGCTTCCAGCAGGACAAGAAGCGGCGCATCGCGGCAGGGGAAGAGGTCGCGCAACCATTCATGACCTCAGGTCTGTTCCGCTATTGTCGTCACCCCAACTTTTTCTGCGAGTTGGGCATGTGGTGGGTGTTCTACCTGTTCGCCGTCTCGGCTTCCGGCCAGTGGCTCCACTGGACGGGTCTCGGCTTCATCCTGCTCACGGCGCTGATCATTCCGTCCATGCGCCTCACCGAGACTATCTCCGCGTCGAAGTACCCCGCCTATCGCGACTACCAGGCCACCACCCCGGCGCTCATCCCCCGACCTGTGTCCAAGGCTTGATGGCCGCAGGGCCCCGATTGCCACGCTTCCCGTTCTACTAGCTTGATAGTAGAATTACCACACGATCCGGCCTGCTCGAGGTCGGGGCCTCGAATCCGGAGGAATTCCATGCGTCCGCGGTGCCTGACCGTGCTTTTCTTCGGCGTCGCGGGTTGCGGCGTCGCATCCGGCGATGGCCCGCCTCGCTCCGCCGGCCTCGACAGTCCCGATTTCTCGATCGAGCCACGAGTCGAGACGGTCTACACCGTGGGCGTCATCGAGGGTGAAGCGTGGGAGACCTTCGGGAGCGTCTCCAGTCTGGCGTTCGACGGGGACGGGACCCTCTTCATCCTCGATGCTGACGCTGGCCACATCGTCGTGGTCGACACCGCGGGCCGACACGTGCGGACGATCTCGAACGAGGGCGAGGGCCCCGGCGAGCTGGGCCGGCCCCAAGGGTTGGCGGTGTTCTCCGACGGGCGCATCGGCGTCATGGACTTCGCGAAGGTCGGGCTTCAGCTGTTCGCCCGCGACGGCACGTTCCTGGAAGGGGTCCGGTTCGCGACCGAGGCGGGGATCCCGGGGATTCCGTTTCATGCGATGCCCGACCACAGTGTTGTGACGGCGGAGGTCTTTCGTCGCTCCTCGAAGGAGGATGGATCCGGCGCAGGCCGGCCCGTCGTTCGCTTCCGTCCCGACGGGAGTGGCGCGTTGTTCCACGCGGCGTGGCAGGGCCCTCCGCCCGACGACACGCGACTGGAAGACGTGGAGTCCGGCGGAATCTTCATGCAACTGCGCCCGATCCAGGCCTTCCCGCCGCCGCTGGAACTGGGTGTATTCAGGGATGGCCGGGTCGCCATCGTCGACTCGGTCGGCTACCGGATCAAGATCGTCGGCCCGGAGGGAGAGGAAGGGGAGCAAGTCACGACGCTGGAGCGCCCGGTGGCTCCCGTCCGGGTAACGGAACGGGTCCGCGACGCCGAACGTACACGGCGACTGACGCTGCTGGACTCCGAAGGTGGGGCGCTGCAGGACGTGCTCACGGAGGGCATTGCGATGATGGCCATCCGCCCACCGAGCGGGGCTTCCGGTCCCCCCGATCCGGCCGCCATGGAAGCGGCCCTGCGGGGAACCTACCGGCGGCAGATCGAACGCCTGGTCTTCCCCGAGGAGATGCCGGTCATCGAAAGGATCGCCGTGGATTGGAGCGGCCGGATCTGGGTCCAGCGCGCGGCGCTGCCGGGCGAGAGCGGTCCCACGGATGTCCTCACCGCGGACGGCCGGTACCTGGGAACGCATGCCCCCGGCGGGCTGCGCATCCCGGCCGCCTTCGGGCCGGACGGACTGCTGGCGTACATCGAGACCGATCAACTCGGCATCCAGCGCGTCCGCGTCATCCGCCTCGCCGGAGATCAGCTGCTGGAGACTCCCGGCACGGAATGATCGAGGACGTTCCCGCGGGAACGCGCCTCAACTATCTTCATAGTCGGAACCCCGTCAACTCCCCCCCGCGCAAGGAGCAACAGCCGATGCGCCGCTCGCACAGCCATACCGTCCATGCCGCATTCGTTTCCGTCGTCCTGTCAGCCGCAGCCTGCGGTGGAGACGGGGCATCCGCCGCCCGTGGGCTCGACAGTCCCGACGTCACGATCTCGCCCGCGACGGACACGCTCTACGCCGTCGGCGTGCTGGACGGGGCCGAGTGGGAGATGTTCGGCCGCGTCGCGGATGTCGCGTTCGCTGCGGATGGCACTCTCTTCATCCTCGACAGCGACGCCGGACACGTGGTCGTGATCGACCCCGCGGGAGCGTTCGTCCGCACCATCTCCAACAAGGGAGAAGGACCCGGCGAACTCAGCTTCCCAACCAGCCTCATCGTGTTTGGCGACGGACGGATCGGTGTGCGCGACGTCAGAAACCGGGGCATCGCGCTCTTCGACCGCGAGGGAGAGTTCCTCGAGGACGTCCGGATCGATCCGGAGGGAGCCACGCCGTCGGGGCGACTCCGCGCCATGCCGGATCACAGCCTCATCGCACCGGCCCGCCGGGTCAGCTTCTCGCCGGAAGGGATCATGGACCGTGACGAGGGCCGTCCGATCACGCGCTTCCGGCTCGACGGGAGCACCGATCTGTTCCATGAGGCCTGGGCGCCCCCGCCGCGCGAAAGCCGAACCGACGAAGCGGAGGCGGGGAACATCCGGATACAGATGGAGGCCGGAGAGGCCTTTCCGCTGCCGCTCGCGCTGGGCGTGCTCAGTGACGGCCGCGTCGCGGTCGCCGACTCGGTCGGCTACAGCGTCAAGCTGCTCGATGCGGCTGGGGGCTTCGTGTCGACCCTTGAGCGCCCGGTGCCGCCGGTGGCGGTGACGCCCGCGATCGAGGCGGCCGAGCGTGAACGCCGTCTCGCGAGCCTCGAGTCCGGTGGAGGCGGCGGAGGCGGTGGCATCATGACGTTGAGCATCACCGCGGCGGCTGGCTTGCGCGGCGGTGGGAACCCGATGGACTCCGAGGCGATGCAGGAGGCCATGCGGAGGATGCGCGAGGACCAGATCCGGGACCTGATGTTCCCGGAGGAGATGCCGGTGATCACGAATCTGGCCGTGGACTGGAGCGACCGCATCTGGGTGCAGCGCTCCGCCCTCCCCGGCGAGACCGGTACGATCGACATTCTGAGCGCCGACGGGCGGTACTTCGGCTCGCTCCCCACGGACGGCCTGAGAATCCCCAGAGCCTTCGGTCCGGGCGGCCTGCTCGCCTACGTGGAGCGCGACGACCTCGACATCCAGCGGGTCCTGGTCGTCCGGCTCATGACCGACGAACAACTGGAGGGCGCGCGATGAGCACGGGTGCAAACGCGCGCGGCGGGCAACCGTCGTCCCGGTCTCCATTGTCGCACGCGGTGTCCGGCTGATCGTTCGCTTCAACCGGGGGGGAACCTCTATGCGCAAGCTGCCTTGCCGCCCGCGCCGTACCCGTCATCTCGCCCTGCTCGCCCTTCCGTTTGCCACCATCGGCTGCGGGGCAGACGCCGAACCGGGCGCCGCGGGACTCGACAGTCCCGACGTCTCCCTCGCGCCCAGCGTCGAGGAGGTGTACGCCGTCGGCGTGATGGACGGCGCCGCGTGGGAGATGTTCGGCAGCGTGGTGGGCGTCGCCTTCGACGAGGACGGCTCGCTCTTCATCCTCGACAATGACGCCGGCCACATCGTCGTCGTCGGCCCGGGTGGCGAGTTCGAGCGGACGATTTCGAACAAAGGCGAGGGGCCCGGAGAACTCAACCAGCCGCTGGGACTCGCCGTGCTCGGCGATGGGCGGATCGCGGTCAACGACATCGGTCGCGGCATAAAGGTCTTCAACCGCGATGGCGAATCGCTCCAGGAGGCCGGGTTCACCTTCGAGACCGGGTCGCCCGGTGCCGAGATGCACGCCATGCCGGACCACAGCCTCCTCTCCGCGGGACTCGCTGGCCGATCGCTCACCGCGCTCATGCGAGGGGAGGAAGAAGAGGAGCCCGAAGGCCGGCCCATCGGCCGGTTCCGGCTCGACGGCACACAGGAGGAGTTCCACCTGGCCTGGGCGGGACCGCCCGTGGAAGACGCCGAGACGCAGGCCGGAAACATGCGGATCGTCATGTCGCGGATGGAGGCCTTTCCCCTTCCCCTGAGCTTCGGCGTGCTTCGGGATGGCCGCGTCGCCCTCGCCGATTCCGTCGGCTACAGGGTCAAGATCCTCGGTGCCTCGGGGCAGGTGACGGGGACGCTCGAGCGGCCGATCTCCCCCGTCACGGTCACCGACGAGATCCGGGACTCGGAGCGCGAGCGCCGGCTCGCCGCCGTGGCGGAAGGCGGGAGCGGAGGCGGTGGGGGCACCGTCATCATGACCCGGACGATTTCGATCAGCGGAAGCGCCGGCTCCGGAAGGCCGAGTGGTCCCGATCCGGAGGCGATGCGCCGCATGAGGGAAGACCGGATCGCGGACATGGTCTTTCCGGAGGAGGCGCCGGTCATCTCGAGGCTGGCCGTGGACCGGAGCGACCGCATCTGGGTCGAGCGCTCCGCCCTGGGGGGAGAGCCCGGTCCCACGGACATCCTCACGGCGGACGGGCAGTACTTCGGCACCATCGCCCCGGACGGGGTTCGCATCCCGGCCGCGTTCGGGCCGGACGGCCTGCTGGCCTACATCGAGTCCGACGAACTCGGCATCCAGCGCGTCCGCGTGGTCCGCCTCGTCGGCGACCAGCTGCTGGAGACCGCCGAAGGCGGCTGACCGGACGGCGTTCCCGCCGGAACGTCCGCGCCGATCCCGCGCGGGCCGCCGGCCGACCTGGCGCGACCGGCCGGCCTAGCGCGACTTCTTCGCCACGAAGAGCGCGAGCAGCAGCGCCACGGTCGGAACCGCGGCCTGCGGCGCCGTCCCCGCCCTCACGAGTGTGTAGATCGCGCCCGCCATGATCGGGATCACGATGACCGCCGCCAGGAACCGCGTCGGACGCCTCAGGAATCCGACCCCCGCCAGCGCCTCCACGACGCCGATCAGGTACTGGAACCACGCCGGATAACCCCACACCGCAAACTGGTCGACCATCATCCCGGCGATCTTCATCCCGCCGTTCAGAAGGAAGAGCAGCGCGAGCAGAATCGACGCCACGCTGACGGCCTTGCCAGCAGTTCCGTTATCCGCCACTGAACCCTCCTCGCGTTGGGGTACCTCGTCCGGTTCCTCGTCGATCCCTGAACCTTGGTCCAACCTCGATCTGCGGCCAGAGCCGGGCTGCCAGCTTGCGGGCCGCCGCGTCTAGTCCGCGTCGCGACGCGCGATTCTGGCGCCGAAGTTCTGAGCGCGGCGGGTCGAGCGTTCGCAGCGCAGGAAGCGAGCCCCATCGTCCGACTCGCCCTCGTTTCGGTCATCGGTCGTCACGCCGACCTCGCCGGACACCAGCGAGTCCGCGATCGATTCGGCCGCGGCCAGCCGCAGACCCAGCCACCTGAGGAGAAGGTCCGGATCCTCCGGGGCTCCCGGCGAGTCGCCGGCCAACCACTCGTCCCGGATCGCCTCCCATTCCGTCCACAGGGTCTCTCCCCACCCCTCGTTGCAGGCGGCGATGACCGCGCCGCGAAGCGATCCGTGCCCGTGCGGCCCCGGCGTTCCATCCCGCTGAAGGAGGCCGGCGAGGAAGCCCGCCATGATCCAGTATCGATGCGCGTCGCCCGCTTCCCGGGCTCGCCGCGACTCGTTCAGGACGGCGAGGAACTGCAGGTAGCCCGCATCCCAGTCGACCGCACCCTCCTCCGAAGGGCCGGCGGCGTCGTCCCCGCCCGACCGCAGCCTCGATTCGACGCCGCTTCGGATTTGACGGACCCCGTCCAGATCCTCGGCCTCGACAGCGTCGGAAATATCGTCGCAGAGGGCCTCGGAGTCGGTCCCCGTCAGACGGCTGGAGAACGCGATCCCGCCCGCTTCTCCGAGGCGGAAGGTCCCTTGCTGCTCCCCGCCGAAGTCATCCGAATCCTCAGAGGGCCCCGGCTCCAAGCAGAAGATCGCCTCGTCCAGCGCCCGCAGGACCCTCCGGTAGGCGGATCGCTGCCGCTCGGCTTCGTCCATCCCGCGCTCCCTTCCCCGGTCGCTACGCCGGGGCCAGCGCGATCACGCGCAGCGGGCTCCCGCTCCCGTCCACGATCTTCAGGGGGGCGGCAATCGCCACGGCGCCCGTCGGGGGCAACCGGTCGAGGTTGCACAGGCTCGCGAGGCCGAACCTCCCCGCCCCGTGCATGATCCCGTGGTTCGGGAACGGCGGATCGAATCCTCCGGCCTGGCCCGCATCGGTGCCGACCGTCTCCACTCCGACCCCGAGCACCCCGCGGTCATGCGCCAGCAGGGCCGAAGTCTCCTGGTGAAAGCCCGGCGAGTGCGGGCCGTCTTCCGACACGTTGAGAAACGCCTCCTTCCCTTCCCTCCGGCTCCACCCGGTGCGCAGAAAGACCCAGGCGCCCTCGGGCACGCGCCCGTGCTCGGCCTCCCACGCCTCGAGTCCGCCGGGCGAGAGCAGGAAGTCGGGATCCGCATCGACCTCCGCCTCCACGTCGATGACACACGCCGGGCCGACGAACTTCCGCGGCGGGATCGTGTCCGTCGTCCCGTTGGGCACATCCTTCCCCGTCACCCAGTGGATCGGGGCGTCGAAGTGCGTCCCGGTGTGCTCGCCGAGCGTCAGGTTGTTCCAGTACCAGGCCGGCCCGTCGTCGTCATACCTCGAGATCTCCTCGATCGTCGCCCCCTTCGACGGCGCGAACATCGGAGGGAGGTCGATGACGACGGTATCGGGCCCGAGAGGGATCGTGAGATCCACCACCCGGACCGTACCCGCGTTCAACGCCTCCACGAGGCGGTTCAGTACGTCCGACATTCAAAGTCTCCCTATGGTTGGCGGACCCACATGATTGGCGGACCCGCTGGCGGGTTGCAGTCCACGGGTCACTTGTCTCCGAAGAACGGCTCCAGCGTCTGGCCGGGATTCGGTTTCGTCATCAGCGAAACCATGATGAAGAGGATGAGGCTCGCGCCGACACCCAGTTCGACGGAGTCGATCCCGTACAGGGGGAAGTAGTGTTCCTGGAACCAGAGCGTCCACACAAGACAGGCGAGGAAGCCCCCGATCATGGAGGCGACCGCGCCCTTCGCCGTCCCTCGCCGCCAGTTGAGGCCGATCACGATGGGGACGAAGAAGAAGGAGGCGATGAACTTCGCCTGCTCGAGCACGATGCCCTGGACATCCCCCAGCTTCTGGAGCGCGAAGAAGAGCGGGATGATGGCGAGGACAACGATCGCCACCCGGTTCGCGTTCACGAGGTGTTTCTGGCTCGCGTCGGGCCGGATGAACTTCCCGTACAGGTCGTGGGCGACGCCCGCGCCGGTGACGAGGAGGATCGAGTTCACAGTCGACATGATCGCCGACAGCATGGCGACGAGCAGCAGCGCGCCGACCACGGGAGGCAGCACGTGCAGCGCCATGGTGGCGGTGGCCTGGTCCTGTGAGGGCAGGTTCGGGAAGAGCACCCGCATGAGCATGCCGATCGACATGATGCTGGTGGCGATGACGACCTGGAAGCCGATCGCCACGAAGATCGCCTTCCGCACCGTGCGCTCGTCCCGCATCGAGTAGAAGCGGGTGAGTTCGTACGGCGCCGCCGCGATCGAGAGTCCGAACGCGATCGCGAAGGCGAGGAGTTCGCGCGGCGAGTAGTACCAGCCGATGAGACGGTCGTCGAGCGTGTCGAGGAAATCGAGCGACCGCTCGACCGCCGCGAGGGGGCTGCCGCCGCCGACCTGGTTGAGGAGCACCGGGACCGCCACGATCAGCGCCGCGACCATGATCAGCGTCTGCAGGAAATCGATGTAGGAACTCGACCGGACGCCGCCGAGGAGCGTGTAGAGCGCGGTCGAGGCGACGATGATGAGCATCGCCGTGAGCGGGCGGATCCCGAACACGACCTCCGCGATCTCGCCGCCCGCCTGGAACTGTGCTACGAGGTAGATGGTGTAGGCGACGACGATGAGGACGCCCGCGAGCGCTCCCGCCTTCGCGCTCCCGTAGCGGGCCGAGATGTAGTCGGGGACGGTGAGCGCGCCGAGCCGCCGCAGTTTCGGGGCGACGAAGAAGGCGCACACGAGCCAACCCGTCCAGAGGCCGAGCCACGGGAAGACCCACGAGACGCCGGCCAGGTAGTGGCGGCCGGCGGTGCCGACGAAGGTGCCGGCCGAGATCTGCGTCGCGGCGAGGGCCGCCCCGCCGACGATGGGGCCGATCGAGCGGCCGGCGGCGAGGAAGTCGACTTCGGTCTCGGTCCGGAAGTAGCTCCAGATCGCGATGCCCATGATAATGGCCACGTAGACGCCGAGTACGACGAAGAAGATGTCGCTCATGTGGGTTCGGCGGGTTCGGCCGTCTCGTCGGGCGCGGCCGGTGGGGCACCGCGCGTGGAGCGCTGCGCGACGACCTCAGCCCAGCGGCGGTCCAACTCGTCGTCGGCGCGAATCGTGTTCCGGAAGAGGAGGACCACGGTGAGGCCGAGGGCGAAGAAGCCCGCCGCGATCAGGATGATCGTCATCGCGCGGTCCCGGCGCCTTCGCGGCGCACTCGCGCGTTCCGCCACGTCCAGATCGCGCCGGCCAACAGAAGCGCGAGGACCGCGAGGTCAGCGATGCGCGCGAACGAGAGCGCGCCCCCGCGGGACAGCCGGAGCAGCCCCGGCACGCTCGACAGGGTGGCCGTCACGAGGTCATCGCCGACCCGGACGAAGCGCGGCAGAGTGGTCGACAGGTCCAGCGCATCGAGCACGTCCGGGTCCCCTTCCAGCCGGATCAGCCACGGCGCCGTGACCTCCTGCACCACCGTCTCCTCGGCCTCCCGGCCGGCGACGAAGAGGGGAATCCGGTCCAGCCGTCCGCGCACCGGATTCCGGACGGTGTACGAGATGACGACCGGCGCGTCGGAGACCGCATCGATGCGGTAGGCCCCGTCGACCGCGGTCAGCCCGGCGTCGGCGACGGGCAGCGGGGCGCCGCCCCGCTCGGTATCCGCCAGCGAGAGCGTCTGGTGCTCGATCCGGAGGGCGAAGGCCCGTACCGCGCCGCCATCCGGCATGAGCTCCTGTCGAACGTGCGCCGCGCCGTCGGCATCCAGCCGAACGAACACCGTGTCCGTCGTCTGCGCCGCCGCCGGCGCGGCCGCGGGCAGGCAGGCCAACGCCGCCGACAGCGCCAGCGCCGCCGCACGCACCGCTTCTCCCCCCGCGCGCCGCACCGTCATCAGCCCGCCGGCGCCGAAGCCGTCAACTGCGCCAGCACGCGTCCCGTCGCCCGCGCCGCCTCGTGGAACCCGTTCGCCACGTGGTTCGCCTCGCGACGCACTTCGTTCACCAGGAAGGGCAGCACGTCGGAGCCGGCCTCCGCGAGGCCCGGCAACTCGGCCGCCCGGGCCAGCCGAGGGATCGGCGTCCGGGGCAACGCCGGATCGTGGTCGAACGGCCCTCCCTCCGCGTAGCCGATCGGCACCAGGATGCGGGACAACTCGAGCAACAACTCGTTCACGGCGCCCGTCCCGGCAGCGTCCAGCCCGCTCCTTTCGAGCATGGCGTAGAGGTCGTCCAGCGCCGCTCCCAGCGCTTCGAGTTCGGCGCGGACCGGACCGAGGTCGAGCAGGTCGCCAGCGGCCTCCACGTACCCGTCCACGAACCCTGCCAGTTCCGAGACGGTTTCGCGGAAGTCGTACGGCAGGATGCGCGAGTTGAGCACGCGCGCGATCGAAGCGACGTAGACGCCCAGGTCGCGCTCAAGGTTCTCCCGCTCGGCGACGGCCATGACGTCGTCTTCGGTGTGCCACGCGATGTTGCCGCCGCAGCCGCCCGTGGGATAGAAGCCGAGCGCCGCGCGTTCGTCCGCCGGGATGTTCGAGAGCAGCATGTAGAAGGACGTCAGCCCGATCTGATTGAAGGCATAGTCACCGGCCCGCAGCGGGCGCAGCCGCTTCGCGGTCTTTCCCGTGACGTCGGCGATCGCGCGCGCACACAGCGGCCCCGCCTCGGCCATCCACATCACATCGTCGTACTCCGTCGCGTGCCAGCAGCCCGGCGAGTCGATGTTGATCGCGCCCACGCAGCGACGGCGGAGCTCCAGCGCGCGCGTGTCGGCATACCAGGTGGAGCCGCCGTAGCGCCCGGTCGAGTGCGCCGGCCACCAGGCGATGCGCAGCGAGCGCTGCAGCCGCCCCGCCTCCGCGTGGAAGATCCGGGCGAGTTCCAGCAGCGTCGCATCGCCGACCGCGTTGTCGCCGATCCCGACGTCCCACGAGTCGTAGTGCCCGTGCACCAGCATGAACTCCTCCGAAGCGCCGGCGATGTGCGCCACGGGCAGCTTGCACGGGTACCAGCCCTCCTCCAGCCGAACCTCCAGCCGGACCGATTCGCCCACGGCCTCCTTCAGCCGCTCTCCGTCGGGACGGTTGACCGCGACCACGGGCGTGCCGGGTTTTGAGGCGAGGTTCCGGGTCGTCGGCGTGCCCCAGATCGACGTGCAGATCCCCCAGTGGATGTTCTGTCCGGGATTGATGAAGATCTGCCCCGCCGCCCCCGCCGCCTCGAAGGCGGAGACCATGCCCGGCATCGCGAAACCGTCGCTGAGCACGATCTTGCCGGCCACGTCTGGCAGGTCGTCGCCGAGCCGCCTGGCGAACAGGTCCCGCTGCCCCGTCGCGGCCGCGGCCGGAACGTAGACGAGTTCCCCTTCGAGTCCGCCCTCCGGCGTCGGCACCGCGAAGGACGGCGGCTTGGCCCGCATCGACCTGCCGCCCCACTCCACCGAGGACTCGCGGGGAAGGGAGAGGTAAAGGTCGGGCTCGTACATCTCGAACGGCACGCCCAACCGGCTCAGTTCGGCGGCGATGTACTCGGCCGCGACGTGCTCGTCATCGCTCCCGGACTCTCGCACGAGGGTCGAGAAGCGTTCGAGGAGGGACCACCCCGCGTCGAAGGAGACGGCCCGCAGGAGGTCGGATTCGAGTGCGTCAGGGTCCGTGGCGAGCCCCGCCGGCATCGTGTGGTTCAATTCGCTAGCTCCGTGGAAGGACGGTGAGTGTGGCCTCGACGGTTCGAGGCTCCACCGTGGTGAGTGTGGCAAGGACGCGGTAGACGCCGGCCGGCAGCCCGGCCCCGATTCTCCCGGTCCAGTGCAGCGAGGCGCCGGGCTCCAGCGTCTCGCGCCCCAGCACCTGGGCGAAGAATCGGCCCTCCGCCCACCGCCAGACGACGTCCCCATCCTCCGAGATCACCTCGAAGTCGAAGCGCTGGCCGTCGGGGAAGTCGAGGATGAGCGTGGCCTGACCGTCGTTCGTGCCGGTCAGCTCGAGGACGACGGGCGTGGCGGCGGTCGGCGCCTCTTCGCTCGCCGAGAGAGACAGTCGCAACTCCCGGCCCGCGCCGTCGTCGGCGGATCGCTCATCCGCGGGTCCGTCCGCTGACACGGCAGCGTACGCAAAAGCCGCCAGCGCGGGCAGCAGGACGACCGCAGCCACCGCGCGCACCGCCGGGCTCATAGGGGGCTCATAGGGGGCTCATAGGGGGGCTCACACGAGCAACTCGTAGTGGTCGGTGCCGTCGAGCGCCCAGCCCAGTTCCTCGTACAGTCTCTTCGCAGGCGCGTTATGGGACTCGGTCTCGAGGATGAGACCCTTGGCGCCGGTCTCGACCGCGAATTCCCGCGCGCGGTCCATGAGGACGCGCGCGACCCCGGCCCGGCGCGCGTCCGGCGCGACGAACAGGTCGTTGAGGATCCAGAGCCGTTTCATCGACACGGAGGAGAAGGACGGGAACAACTGCACGAACCCCAGGGGCCAGCCGTCCGTGGTCTCCGCCACGAAGACGCGCGACTCGCCGGCCCCGAGACGTTCGGCCAGAAACCGGCGCGCGCCCTCCAGGTCCGCGTGCTGCCGGTAGAACTGGCGGTACCCGTCGAACAGCGGCGCGAGGCGGTCGACGTCCTCGAGGCCCGCCTCCCTGACGACCACCGTCGCTTCGGACACGGCGGACGCGCAGTCCGGGTCGGGCACCTCGTCAGTCGGCGACGCTCACCCCCTCGTACGTCTGAATCCCGTCCGCGTTCGCCACCGTCATGCGGGGGGGCGTGTCGCGGAAGGGCATCCACGCGCAGCCGTGGTCGCCGTCCTTGTTGATCGCGACGAACTTCTCGGACGGGATGAAGTCCGGATTCA
>JAPPBA010000186.1 GCA_026705295.1 Candidatus Palauibacter australiensis | reverse complement strand
CTCGTGCCCTACGTAATACTCCTTATCGTAATATAGTAGTACGACAAAACGTAGTACCCAAGGACAGGGAGCGGGCCGGAATGAGACCCATATCGTTGAAGATGCCGGGACACCTCGCTCGGGAGGTCTCCGAGGCTGCGCGCCGGCGGGGGGTGAGCCGGTCGGCGCTGATCCGCGAGGTCCTCGAGGCTTTCCTGCACAGGGAGGGAAGCATGCCTCCCGTTTCCGCCCTGTCCCGGGCCGCCGAGTTCGCCGGCGCCTTCCAGGGGCCCGAGGACCTGTCGGCGAACCCCGACTACATGCGCGGCTTCGGTCGGTGAAACCCGGCACCATTCTCGATACGGGCCCGCTGATCGCCTTCCTGAACTCCCGGGATGGACATCACCGCTGGGCACGGGAACAGTGGTCCCGCGTCGAACCCCCGTTTCTTACCTGCGAAGCCGTCATCGCCGAGGCGTGCTTTCTCGCGCAGCGTCTCGGCGCCGGAGCGCCGGAAGCCGTGGTCTCGCTCGTCGAGCGGGGCGTTCTCGCTGTGTCGTTCCGGCTGGCGGACGAGGCCGCCGCGGTCGCGCGGATGATGAAGAAGTACGACGACGTCCCGATGTCCCTGGCGGATGCGTGCCTCGTCCAGATGTCCGAACACCACCCGGGCAGCGTGGTCCTCACCCTGGACGGCGATTTCAGGATCTACCGCAGAGGCGGCCGCCACCCCATCCCGACCCGGATGCCCGACGGGTGACGCGGGGCGCCGCGGCCGCCCTCGGGAGACGCCCCGGCCGAAGTCCGGGACGCCTGGGCCGTGGTCAGCCGGCCGAGCCGTTGTGGGCCAGGAAGCGCTCGGCGTCCAGCGCGGCCATGCAGCCGGTGCCCGCCGCCGAGACCGCCTGCCGGTAGTAGTCGTCCATGACGTCGCCCGCCGCGAACACTCCGGGCACGTTCGTATCCGTGCGCCACGGCGTGGGCATGTCCACGTAGCCGTTCTCCTTGAGGTCGACCTGGCCCTGCAGGAACGCCGTGTTGGGGATGTGGCCGATCGCCACGAACATCCCCCCCACCTCGACGTCCGACGCCTCGCCCGTCACCGTGTCCCGCAGGCGGATGCCGGTGATCGCCTCGTCCCCGAACACCTCCTCCACGGTCCGGTTCCAGAGGAAGCGGATCTTGTCGCTGGCGAAGGCCCGCTCCTGCATGATCTGCGACGCCCGCAGCTCATCGCGCCGGTGGATGAGCAACACCTCGCGCGCAAACTTCGTGAGGTAGAGCGCCTCCTCCATCGCGCTGTCGCCGCCTCCCACGACGGCGAGGACCTGGTCCCGGAAGACGGGCAGGGCGCCGTCGCACACCGCGCACGCGGACACCCCGCCGCCGCTCTGCGCGAGCCGCTCCTCGCCCGGCACGCCGAGCCAGCGCGCGTTGGCACCCGTGGCCACGATCACGGTCTCCGCGAGCACCTCCTGCTTCCCGGACGAGCGCAGGCGGAAGGGTCGGCTCGAGAAGTCGACCTCCACGATGTCCTCGGTGAACACGCGCGTGTCGAAACGCAGCGCCTGCTTCTTGAAGTCCAACATCATGTCGATGCCGCTAACCCCTTCGGGGAAACCGGGATAATTCTCCACGTCCGTTGTGAACATCAGCTGCCCGCCGGGGATCATCGTGCGACTCCCCGCGCCCTCGAACACGAGCGGATTCAGGTTCGCCCGGGCCGCGTAAATCGCCGCCGTCCACGCGGCGGGGCCCGAGCCAATGATGACGACGGTTTCTGTACTCATCGCTCCGTATCAGTCCTCGGCGGCGGACGATGCGGTCTCGGCCCGTGCGGCCTCGGCTTCCCGTCGCCGAACGGCCGCTGCGCGCGCCAGCGCGTCGTCCCGCGCCTGTTTCAAGGCGATCATCACGTTCTTTACCGAAGGCTCTCCCTCCGGGAACCTGTCGGGAGCCTGTCTCTTGTCCTCCGTCATGGCGTTTCTCCTCGCGAAGTCAACCGGGAGGTCCCGCCCGTCTGCATCCGCCGCGGTAGGCAACTCTCGGATGCGCCACCCGCTGGGAAGGAGCGGGAGGATGTCGTTTCGCTCCGATGCGGCGACGAGGATCGGGGACCGGCTCGAAGTGTCGTAGACCTGCCATTCGTCTGCAATGGGACGGTACAATTCGACGAAGTTGTCCCAGCTTCGTTCGAACCTACGACGGGCGACCGGCTCGGGAATGTCGTGACCGCCCTCGCTGACGTGCTGGGCGACCCGCCTGACGACGTGGTCCGCCGATGGCAACCGGAGGTAGATCAACCCGATCCGGTATCCGTGCCGCCGCCACCCTGCGAGGCGGCGCGCATAGGATCGGCCGCTGAGAGTCGTCTCGAAGGCGAAGTCAGTCCGTCTCGCGACGTACGACTCCATCCGCTTCAGCGCGATCCGGCCTGCCCGTTGGGCGGCTTCGTCGGGCGCGTCCGGATTCAGGCGTGCGGCGATTTCGTCGCCGTTCACGAACGGTACCTCAGGCCCTGCGAACTGCAGATACCGCACTTTCATCGGTCCTCCCCACCACCTCATCCATGACGCGACTTCGTCGGCAGCCAAACAATCTATCGTGGCGGCCCGTCTTGGTTGCGCGGACCGTCCGTGCGCGGTTTCGTTGACGCATGAGCGGAAGTGGGCCGGATGAAGACCGGAAGATGACACGGGAGACGGGCGTCGAGATCCCGCCGCGGCGGGGGCGGCCGGTGTTGCGTTCCATCCTGGGGACGGGGCAGCGGCGCTGGCTGCGGTTCGGGCTCGGGGTGGCCGTGTTCATGCTGGCGAACACGCTGTACCTGCTCGCGAACCGGCTCGCGGACGGGCTGGGGCTGGAGTTCTTCGCGGTGGGGGAGAACTCGCTCCCCCAGCTCTTCCAGGCGATGGTGCTCACGCACACGGGCGTGGGACTGCTGCTGGCGGCGGTCATGTTCGGGTTCCTCGCGGCGCACCTCCCGACGGTGTGGAAGCGAAAGCACCGCGCCTCGATTCTCACGGGGATCGGGATGGGGCTTGTGGGCGGCGTCCTCGTCCTCACGGGACTCTTCATCCTCACCGCGGCGGCGAGCCGGGAGAACAGTTGGGCGTGGTGGGCGCACGTGGGGAGCGCCGTCCTCATCGTCTCCGCCTACGCCGGGCACCGGCTCGTGAGCTATGCCCGTCCGCCGGGCGTGCGGGCGCGCCGCTTCGCGCTCGCCACCGGCGCCGTCCTCTTCGTCCTCATCGCGTGGCACAGCTTCACGCACCGCGGGTTGCAACTCACGCCGGAGGCCGAGGCCGCGCTCGCCCAGGGCCTGAACGAGGGGCCGGGGGGCCGCGACCGCGACGTGTCGCGCTTCGTCGACGCCGACTTCGTCCCGACGGGGCTCGTGCCGCCCGAAAGTCCGTTCTTCCCGGCCGCGACCACGACGAGCACGGGGACCTACCTGCCCTCCCGCATCATCACCCGCACGGAGGCGGGGGAACTCGCCGCGCAGGCGGCCCGGGAGCGCGCGGCGCGCGTCCGCGCGGAGGTGGAGCGGCGAGGGTTCGCGGCGGACGAACTCATCGGCGCCACCCAGTGCGTGCGCTGCCACCCCGATGTGACGGCCCAGTGGGCGACCTCCGCGCACCGCTTCGCCTCCTTCAACAACCCGTTCTATACGGCGACGATCGAGGACATGCGGGAGGGGTCGCTGGAGGCGGGGCCGGAGGTGATCGCGCACCTGCGGGAGTTCGGGCTCGAGCCGGACGCGGCCGGGCGCGTGAAGAGCAAGTGGTGCAGCGGGTGCCACGATCCCGCGCTCATGCTCGCCGGCGCCATGGACGCGCCGATCGATCCCGCCACGGTCGAGGCGCAGGCCGGGCTCACCTGCCTCGCCTGCCACGCGATCGACCGCATCCACGACAACACGGGCAACGGCAACTACAACATCGCCGACGAGCAGGAGGACCCCTACCTGTTCGCCGACGCCGAGGCCGGCACGCTCGGCGCCTACCTGCACGACGCGGCGCTCAAGGCGAAGCCCTCCGTCCACATGGCGCAACTCCTGAAGCCGGTCCATTCGACGTCGGAGTTCTGCGCCACCTGCCACAAGGTGAGCCTCACGGAGCCCGTGAATAACTACCGCTGGCTGCGGGGACAGAACGAATACGACGCGTGGCACGACAGCGGGGTGGCGCGGAACGCCTCGCGCACCTTCTACCTGCCCGCGGCCGCGCGCGTGTGCCAGGACTGTCACATGCCGCCGGAGGAGGCGCCGTTGGGCGACGTCTCGGCCGAGGACGGGATGGTGCGCTCGCACCGTTTCCTGGCCGTGAACACGGCGCTCCCCTTCCTGCGCGGGGACACGGCGACGATCCGCCGCATCGAGGAGTTCCTGCGCGACGAGAAGCTGCGGGTCGACATCTTCGCCATCCGGCGCGGTCCCAACGACGACCCCGAGATGGGGCTCGATCTCTCGCCTCCGAGCGTGTCTCCGGGGGAGACGGTCATGTTCGAGGTCGTGGTCCGGAACCAGGGCGTGGGCCACACCTTCCCCGGCGGGACGAACGACTCCAACGAGGGCTGGCTCGAGTTCGAACTGGTGGACGCCGAGGGCCGGCGGATCGCGATCAGCGGCGAGATCGGCGCGGACGGGCACCTCGATCCGATGGCGCATTTCTTCAAGTCGGTGATCCTCGACCGCGAAGGACGTCCCATCCAGAAGCGGAACGCGCAGGACATCCACGTGACGGCGGCGGTGAACGTGATCGGCCCCGGGAGCGCGGACGTCGCCCACTACCGGATCACGCTGCCGCCCGACCTGCCCGAGGGGTCGCTCACGGCGCGGGCGCGCCTCCTGTGGCGGAAGTTCGACCGGGCCTACACGGAGTTCGCGTTCGGGGCCAACCCGCAGGGGTTCGCGGAGTTCGACGATGTCCCGGACCTGCCGATCACCGAGATCGCCCGCGACGAGGTCGTGATCGGGGTCGGAGGCCGCGTCGATCCCGTGGCGATCGAGGAGCAGGATGAGGAGATCTGGGTCCGCTACAACGACTACGGGATCGCCCTCCTCCGGGAGGGGAACGACCGGCTCGCCGAGCGCCCCTTCGAGCGGGTGGCGGAGTTCTTCCCGGACCGGGTGGACGGGCCGCTCAACCTGGCCCGCATGGCGCTCATCGCCGGCAACCTCGACGACGCGTTCGACAACCTCGAGCGGGCCGAAACCATCCAACCGGGCAACCCGCGCGTGGCCTGGGTCTGGGGCGGCGCGCACCAGGAGGACGGCGCGTACGAAGCCTCCGAGGCGGCGTACCTTGCGGTGCTCGATGCCTTCCCCGAGGATCGCGAGGCCTGGTTCCAGTTGGGGAGGACGCGGTACCTGGACCAGCGGTACGAGGCGGCGGTCGAGGCGTTCGACCGGGCGCTGGCGATCGACCCCGAGCACCGGCAGGCGCACTACAACCGCATGCTCAGCCTGCGGGCGCTGGGGCGCGACGCGGAGGCGGCGCTGGGCGAGGCGGCGTTCGAGCGTTACCGGATCGACGAGGCGGCGCAGGCGATCACGAGGGCCTACAGGGCGGAGAACCCCGGCGTGAACCTGATGGCACAGGATATCCGCACGCACGAACTGCGGCCGATCGCGAGATCCGGCGGCGGCGGAGGTCGATGAACGTTCGCCGCGTCGGACCCCTCTCGATCTGCCTCCTCGCGGCGGCGATTTCCTGCGGTCCCGACGAACCGGAAGACGCGGAGGCGCCGTCCTATACCCAGACGCGCCCGAGTTTCACGGCGCGCCAGGGCAGCGACGCGACGACCTCGATCCGTTTCACGGACGTCACGGCGTCGGCGGGGGTCGACTTCGTCCACGCCACGGGCGCCTTCGGAGAGAAGTGGATGCCCGAGACCATGGGCAGCGGCGTCGTCGTGCTCGACTACGACGGGGACCGCTGGCCCGACCTCTTCTTCGTCAACAGCACCGGCTGGGAGGGGCGCGCGGAGGACCGGGGGGCCCGGTCCACGCTCCTGCGGAACCTCGGCGACGGGACGTTCCGCGACGTCACGCGCGAGGCCGGCCTCGACCGGCCCATCTACGGCATGGGCGGGGCGGCGGCCGACTACGATGCCGATGGGGACACGGACCTCTACGTGACGGCGGTCGGGGACAACCGGCTGTACCGGAACGACGGGGGACGATTCACCGACGTGACCTCGGTGACGGGTACGGCAGGGAACGCGCCGGGCGCGACGGATCCCGCCTGGTCCACGGCTTCGGCCTGGTTCGACGCGGACGGCGACGGCTGGCTGGACCTCCTCGTCTGCAACTACGTGGACTGGACGCCGGAGACCGACCTCTTCTTCACCCGCGACGGCGTGAACAAGTCCTACGCGACCCCCGAGGAGTACAACGGCGAGTCCTGCCGCCTCCTGCGGAACGAGCCGGCGTCGGCGGGGGCCGGCGCCTCCTCGGACCCCGGCGCCACGGACCAGACCCCCGCGCGGCGCTTCCGGGACGTAACGGCCGAATCCGGCCTCGAGAATCCCGAGGGGAAATCGCTCGGCATCGTCATCGACGACTTCACCGGGGACGGCCTCCCCGATGTCGCGATCGCGAACGACACCTACCAGAACTTCCTCTATCGGAACGAGGGAGACGGGACTTTCGCCGACGTGGCGCTCGACGCGGGGGTCGCCTTCGACGAGTTCGGCCGGGCGCGGGCCGGGATGGGGGTCGACGTGGGGGACATCCTCAACCGGGGGCAACTCTCGATCGCGATCGGCAACTTCTCCAACGAGCCCGTATCGCTGTTCACGCAGATCCAGGCGGGACTGTTCCAGGATCTGGCCGGGTCGGCCCGGCTCACACGGTCGACGCTGCTTCCGCTGACGTTCGGGCTCCGCTTCGCGGACTTCGACCTCGACCGCTACGTGGATCTCGTGCTCGGGAACGGCCACATCGAGCCGGAGATCGAGGCGATCCAGGGAGACGTGACCTTCGCGCAGCCGCCGCAGTTGTTCCGTAACGACGGGCGCGGGGGGTTCATCGACGCCGGCGCGATGGCGGGCGGAGGGTTCGACGAGCCGATCGTGGCGCGGGGCGTGGCGACGCTCGACTTCGACCGGGACGGGGACCTCGACCTGGTGGTGTCGACGAACGGCGGGCCGGCGAAGCTCTTCCGCAACGACCTCGAGCCCGGCCCCGGCTGGGTGCGGTTGCGCCTGGAGGGGGCGGCGCCGAATCTCGGCGCCGTCGGGGCGACGGTGCGGGTGTTCGTGGGAGACGTAGCGCAGCGGTTCGTGGTCTCGACCGCCTCGTCCTACCTGTCACAGTCCGAGGCGAACCCCGTGCTCGCCGGCCTGGGCGGCGGCGCGCGCGCCGACAGCGTCGTCGTCGTCTGGCCCGGAGGTGCCCGAACCGTCACCGGACCCGTTGAGGCGGGCGCGGCACTCACAATCCGCGAGTAGCCCTCCGCCGGCGCGGCGGCGGCCGTCGCGAGGGCGATGGCATCTGGCGCGAGCGCCGTCCGAAACCGATCATTCGTCCGCCAAGACCCGCCTCCAGGAGACCGTCCGCGATGACCCCATCGAGCCCCGCGCGCCTCGCCGCCGCCCTCCGTCCCGCCACGCCGCAGCCCGCCCTGCTCTTCGTGATCGCGTGCGCCGCCGCCGTCTTCGCCGGCACTCCGGTCGCGGGCCAGTCGGGCTCGTTCGGCCACTCGGTGCTGATCCACGAAGGCGAGCTCCTCGTAGCCGAGCCGACCACCAACTTCCGCCCCGGCGCCGTGTATGTGTACACAAGAGGAGAGGAGGGGTGGATGGAGTCCGGCGTGATTCGCGGGCCGGACCCCGAGATCGCCGATGGCTTTGGCACGGTGCTGGCCGCCGCCGGCGACCATCTCTTCGTCGGCGTGCGCGGGACCGGCATCCAGATCTTCGGGCGTGGCGAGGGCGGCGGATGGGTATGGCGGGACGCGATCACGGCCGATGAGGTCCGCGGTCTTTCGCCGGACTGCCGCTTCGACGGCTATTGCGGGACCGACTTCGGATTGGCGCTGGCGGCGGAGGGCGAGTGGCTGATGGTGGGCACGCCCGACCCGGCCGATGGTCCGGGCGGAGGGGGGCCGGACGTCCGGGACGATGCCGGCGCGGCGGGCACGATCCACGCGTACCGGCGCGGCGCCGACGGCCGGTGGACGAAGCGGACGGAGTTGCGCCCTTCGGGCGGTGGCCCGGGCGACCGCTTCGGAGCGGTGGTGGCCTTTACGGAACGCGGCCTGCTCGTCGGTGCTCCGGGCTGGGGTCCGCGGATCGAGGGAGGCGGCGAGGCCCGGGGCGAGAGCCGCGAGGGGACGGGCCGCGTCTACCGCTTCGACCTGAGTGGGGACGGCTGGACGGAAACCGGATCGATAGGGTCGGCGGAAGGCGCGGGCTCCGGCTTCGGTGTCGCGCTCTCTGCGGAGGGCGACCGGCTTCTGATCGGCGCGCCGGGCGCGGACGCCGATCGCGGGGCGGTCTTCGTGTACGCCTGGGAGGTCGGCTCCGGTTCGTGGGTGGCCGAGGAGCGGATAGTGCTCGAAGGCGGCGCAGAGGGCGACCGCTTCGGCGCGGCGGTCGCCTTCTCCGGACCCGACGTGTGGGTGGGTGCGCCCACGGAGCGCGAGAACGAGACCGGTGCCGTCCTGGTCTACGAGGCCGAAGCGGACGGCACCCTTCCCCGGCGGCCGCGCCGCATCGCCCTCCCTCGCGAAGAGACGGTGGAGCGCGACCGTTTCGGCGGACTGGTGGTCGCGGACGGAGCGCTCGCGGCGGTTGGAGCGCCCGGCATGCACCATCAGTCGGGCTCCGTCCACCTCTTCGAGGACAGCGGCCCCGGCTGGGCGGCGGCGGGCATGCTCGCAAGCGCCCCCGATGCCCTCGAGCGCATGGTCGGCGAGGAGCGCCGCTGCGTGGAGGGCAGCGTCGGCCCCTTCGATTGCAGCGAAGTCGAGCTGCTCGCGTTCATTCCCAACTCCATTCTGCGGGCCGAGGGCAGCGCCCGGGGCGTCCGCGCCAACGACAACTGGGGGTGGACCGACCGAGAGACCGGACGCGAGTATGCGCTGGTGGGACGCAACGACGGCACCTCGTTCATCGACCTGTCGGATCCCACCCGTCCGGTCCTGGTCGGCGATCTGCCCAAACCCGACGGCACGCCCCCGTCGCAGCTGTGGCGCGACATCAAGACGTACAAGGACCACGCCTTCATCGTGGCCGACGGAGCGGGCGACCACGGCATGCAGGTCTTCGACCTCACCCGCCTGCGCGACGTGGCGCCCGGCGACATGCCCGCGCTCTTCGAGCCCGACGTCCACTACCGTGGGGTGGCGAGCTCGCACAACATCGTGATCAACGAGGAAACCGGGTTCGCCTACGCGGTGGGCAGCGGCGCGGGGCGCGAATCCTGCGGCGGCGGTCTTCACATGATCGACATCAACGACCCCCGGAATCCCGAGTTCGTTGGGTGCTTTCAGGAGGACGGCGGCACCCACGACGCGCAGTGCGTGCTCTACCGGGGTCCCGACGAACGATACGAGGGGCGCGAGATCTGCCTCAACTCGAACGGACGGTACTTTCAGATCGCCGACGTGACCGACAAGGAGAACCCCTACGCGGTGTCTCGCGCGACGTCGCCCAATGCCGCCTACATCCACCAGGGCTGGCTCACTCCCGATCACCGCTACTTCTATCAGGACGACGAGTCCGACGTGATCTCCGGCGCGGTCGAAACCACGCGGACATTGATTTGGGACCTGAGCGACCTGGAGGATCCGGTGCTCGTCAACCAGTTCATGGGCTCGCTTCCCGCCAGCGCCCACAATCTCTACCTGAAGGACGGCTTCGCGTATCAGGCCAACTACCGCTACGGCCTCCATGTGCTCGACATCTCCGATCCCGTGAACCCGCGCGAAGTGGGCTTCTTCGACACGGCCCCGTATCAGGAGGGTCCGGGCTTCGGCGGGGCGTGGAGCACGTATCCGTTCTTCGAGAGCGGCACCATTATCGTCACGAGCATGCGCGAGGGGCTCTTCGTGCTCAAGAAGAGGGTGCGGCCGGTAAGTTAGGGCGGTATCGGGCTTTCCGGCGGCGCTCGAAGCGGCGGGGCGGTTCGCGTAATTCCATGGACGGGAGGAGTGTGCGTTGACGGAACCGAAGCGGTCTGGCAGTCCGGCCCCGATCCGAGTTCGCGGGTTGACCTTCCTCGCGCTGATCGTTGGCTGCGGGGAGGCGGGGGCGCCGGTGCCGGAGGCGTCTCTGGCGGAGATCCTCGCGACGCGCGGGACGGCGGACGCGGCGCTCCAGCAGGACCGCCTGGAGGACGCGCGGGCGGACTATCAGCGCCTCGTCGAGATGGCGCCGGCGGAGGCCGCGGGGTACGCGGGACTCGGCCTCACGGCGCTCAAGGCGGCGGACTACGAGGCGGCCGAGGAGAGCCTCCTCGAGGCGCGCGAGCGGGCGCCGGACGATCCGGAGCTGACGCTGGCGCTGGCCACGCTGCGGACCGAGACGGGCGACTTCGGGGAGGCGCGGGCGCTGCTGGACGAGACGCTGGCGGCGGACCCCGGCCACGCGCGCAGCCTGTGGGGGCTGGCGGAGGTGGAGGCCCGGGCGTCGGGAGTGGACTCCGATGCCCGCGCGGACGTTCTCGCGCGCCTGGCGGCGGCCGCGCCGGGCAACCTGGCCGCTCTCGCCGAACTCGCCGATGCGCAACTCGCGCGCGGCGAACTCGACGCCGCCCTGGGCACGATCGAGAGTCTGCGGCAGGTCGCCCCGGACTTCCGCCCCGGGCCGCGCGCGGCTTTCGAGGCCGCCGAAGATGCCCTCCTGGATGGCGACGCATCGACGGCGATCAGCCAGTTCGCCGACTTCCGCGCCGCATTCGAGGTCACCTCGCCCTACCAGGCGAGCCTCGAAGAGCTGAGACAGCCGGGCGGCCCCCTCGCGGGCGTCGCGCAACTCAATTTCAGCTTCCTCGTCACCCTCCGCGTCCAGGAGCCGGAGGCCGTGCTCGCCGCGCTGCGCTACACCGAAGCGTCCGACCTGGCCGGGCTCGCGGCGCTTGCCCCCTCGTCGGAAGCAGGGGTGGCGGCGGAGGGACCGGTAGCCGCCGCGACGGCGATCGGCGACTTGGACGGGGACGGCGACGAAGACCTCCTGTGGAGCCGGGACGGGGAAGGGCGCGCCTTGCGCGTGGACCTCGGCCGCTACGTGGACGCCTCCGACGAGGTCGGGGCCATCGACGCCGGCGACGCCGCGGCCGCGATCTGGGCCGACCTCGACGACGACCGCCGCCTGGACGCCTGGTTCGCCGGGAGCGCACCGCGCGCCTACCGCAACGACCCGGCCGGAGGCTTCGAGGAGATCGCGCTCCCGCCGGCGGCTGGTTCGGCCGGCGCGGCGACCTCCGCGGCCCATGGCGTGTTCGCGGCGGACCTGGATCAGGACGGAGACCTCGACGTGTTCGAGCCGCACACGGGCGCGAACCGCCTCTTCCGCAACAACGGCGACCTCACCTTCGCCGAGATGGCGGCGGACTTCGGCCTCGCAGGCCCGGCGGAGGCCGACACGCGTGGCGCGGCCTTCGGCGACCTCGACGACGACCGCGACCTCGACATCGTGCTCGCGGAAGGCGACGGCGGCCTTCGCCTCCTCGACAACGAGCGCGCCGCCACCTTCGCCGAGCGGACTGAGCGCCTCTCGGATGCGGCGTCCGAGCCCGCGCAGGCCGTGGCGATCGGCGACGTGAACGGAGACGGCTGGCTCGACATCGCGGCCGCCGGCGCCGACCGGGTCCGCCTGCTGCACGGCTCCCCCTCCGACGCCTTCACGCTCGCCGCCACTGTGCCGCTGAACGGCCTCGCCCCGCGCGACCTGCTCTTCATCGACTTCGACAACGACGGCCGGCTGGACCTCGCCGTCGCCGGCACGCCCCCGGCCTCCGCCGCCCCGTCCGGCTCCGGGCTCCGGCTGTTCCGCAACGAAGGGGAAGGGCGGCTGGCGGCGGCCGACGACTTCCTCCCGGATCTGCCGTTCGCGCTTCGCTCCGTTCGTTCGTTCGACTACAACGAGGACGGCGACGCCGACCTCCTCGTCCTCGGAGCGGACGGGAATCCGCGTCTCCTGCGCAACGACGGCGGCAACGCGAACCACTACTTCCGGCTCGACCTGGCGGGGCTGGGCGAGGGCAGCCGCAAGAACAACCGCTTCGGGATCGGCGCGCGCGTCGAGGTGCGGGCCGGGGACCTCTTCCAGGTCCACACCGTCACGGACCCCACCACTCTCATCGGCCTCGACGGCCGCCTGAAGGCGGATGTCGTCCGCGTCTACTGGCCGAACGGCGTCCCGCAGGACCTCTACTTCCCGGGCACCGACCAGGATCTCGTCGAGGAGCAGACGCTCAAGGGCTCCTGCCCCATGCTCTACGTGTGGGACGGCGACGGGTTCGAGTTCGTCGGCGACATGATGTGGAAGAGCGCCCTCGGCATGCCCCTCGGCATCCTCGGCGGCGGCCTGCGCGCCTACGCCCCCGCCTTCCCCTCGCAGGAGTACCGGCGTCTCCCCGACGGCGTGTTCCAGCCGCTGGATGGCGAGTACGTGATGCAGATCACCGAGGAACTGTGGGAGACGATCTACGTGGACGGCGTGAACCTCGTCGCCGTCGACCATCCCTCCGAGATCGACGTCTACGTGAACGAGGCCTTCATCCCCCCCGCGCCCATCGACCTCGAACTGTGGCGGGTGGGCGAGCGGCACGCCCCCGTCTCG
>JAPPBA010000185.1 GCA_026705295.1 Candidatus Palauibacter australiensis | reverse complement strand
TGGCGGCGCTCGCGATGTTCATGGCGTTCCTCACCCGCTACGCCTTCGGCGCGGAGTGGCCGCTGGCGGCAACGGGGGCCGTGCTGATGGGCGCCTGCGTGGGGGTGCTCGCGGTGGGGCGCTTCCGCGGCCTCGACATCACGATCAAGATCCTGCTCGCGATGCTCGTCGTCTCGACCGTGGCGACCGCGCTCGTGGCCGCGCCGCGCGCCGACCTCTCGACGCTGGCGCTGTGGCCGGGCGACGTCGTCGGCACCGTCGTCCCCTTCGCCTTCCTCCTCGCCCTCATCGGGTGGATGCCCTCGCCCGTCGACGTGGCGGTGTGGAGCAGCCTGTGGACGCTCGCCAAGGACAAGACGACGGGCGCGCGGACCTCGGTCGCCGACGCGAAACGCGACTTCCTCGTGGGCTTCGTCGGCACCGGCATCCTCGCGCTCATCTTCGTGTCGGTCGGGGCCACGGTCCTCTTCCAGGCGGACGTCGCCCTCAGCGACGCGGGGGCCGTGTTCTCCACGCAACTCGTCGACATGTACAGCACGACGCTGGGCTCGTGGTCCCGTCCCATCGTCCTCGTGGCGGCGATGGCGACGATCTTCTCGAGCCTCCTCGCCGTGACGGACGGCTTCCCGCGCGCGATCGAGCGCACGCTGGCGAACCTGCGGGGGCATGTCGCGGCGGACACCGTGACCCGCGTGGGACGCGTCTACTGGTGGAGCATGATCGCGCTCCCCGTCATCGCCTTCTTCATCCTCCTCGGCTTCTCCGGCAGCCTCACCGCGATGGTGGACTTCGCGACGACCGTGGCGTTCCTCACCGCGCCCATCCTCGGCTACTTCAACCTCCGCGCCGTGACGTCGGAGGCGGTGCCGCCCGAGCACCGGCCGGGCCGCGGCATGGTGACGCTGACCTGGGTGGGACTCGTCCTCCTCGGTGGGACCGGCCTCGCCTACCTCGTGTCGCTCGTCCGGTGAGCGCCCATCCGGTCAGGGACGGATCAGGAGCGCGACCAGGCGCGGGGGCGCTGCGGGGCGCGGTGGTGGGGCGCGTCGTGAGCCTGCACCGCTATCCCGTGAAGTCGATGGGAGGAGAACGCCTGGAGGCGGCCCGAATCACGGCGCGCGGGATGGAGGGCGACCGGGCCGGCGCGCTGGTGGACCGCGAGACCGGGCGCGTGGTGAGCGCGAAGCGGCCGCGGCTGTGGGGGGCCGTCTACCGCCTTTCCGCGAGCTTCCAACGGGAGAACGGGGCAGCGTCGATCCGGGTTCGGTTCGAGGACGGCACCGCGCTGTCGAGCGCGGGGCGGGGGCGGCTGGAGGCCCGCCTGAGCGCGCTCCTGGGCCGGGAAGTCGCGTTCGCGACGGAGGCGGTCGAGAGCGCGACGTGCGAGTACCACTGGCCGGACATGGAGGGACTCGTCCAGGACGGGCGGACGTACCGCGACGAGATCACCGAGTGGGAACTGCCGCCCGGGACGTTCTTCGACAGTTCCGGCCTCCACGCCCTGACGACGGCGAGCCTCGACCACCTGCGGGAACTCGTCCCGGGGAGCGATTTCGACGTCGGCCGCTTCCGGCCCAACCTCGTGATCGAACCCGTCGCGGGGGCGCGGGGCTTCGTCGAGAACGAGTGGGTGGGCGGCACGCTCGAGATCGGCGGGGCGCGCCTGCGGGTGACGAAGCCGTGCATGCGGTGCGTCATGGTCACGCTCCCGCTGGGAGACCTCCCGAAGGACCCGGGGGTGCTGCGCGCCGCCTTCGACCACAACGACGGCAACGTCGGCGTGAAGTGCGAGGTGGCCGAACCGGGCGCCGTACGGGTCGGCGACGAGGTCCGCCTCTAGAAGTCCGGAAGGGAGTCGCCGCTGGAGCACTTCGGGGTCGTAAGCCTGATCCCCACCGCCGTCGTCCTGGCCGTCGCCGTGGCGACCCGGCGCCCCGTGGAATCGCTCATCATCGGGGCGCTCGTCGGGTTCGCGATCCTCGCGCCCCGGGACCCGCTCACCGCGTTCACCGACGGCATGGTCGCGGTCATGCAGAACGAGACCGTGGGCTGGATCATCCTCGTCTGCGCGCTCTTCGGCAGCCTCATCACGCTGCTCGTCCGGGTGGGCGCTGCGGCCCGCTTCGGCGACGCGGCGTCGGCGCGCATCCGGACGCGCGGCGGTTCGCTGGCCGCGACGTGGCTCCTCGGACTCGCCGTCTTCATCGACGACTACCTGAACGTCCTCGCGGTCAGTTCCTCCGTGAAGCGGTTCACCGACCGCCATCGCGTGTCGCGCGAGATGCTCGCCTACGTCGTGGACTCCACCGCCGCGCCCGTGTGCATCCTCGTACCGATCTCGACGTGGGCCGCCTACTTCTCCGGCCTGCTCGAAGAGACCGGGTGGGCGGCGTCCGGCCGCGGCCTCTCGCTCTACATCGATGCGATCCCGTTCATGCTCTACGCGTGGATCGCCGTGGCCCTGGCGCTCCTCGTCGGCACCGGCCTCGTCCCCGCCATCGGCCCCATGCGCAAGGCGGAGCGCCGCGCCCGGGAGACGGGGCAGGTCGTCCCTCCGGGCCTGGAAGAGGCGAAGCTCGAAGGCGAAACCGACCCGCGCGCCGCCGAGCGCGCGCGCCCATGGCATTTCATCGTGCCGGTCGTCACCCTCGTGGCCGCCACCTGGTGGCTCGACCTCGACATCCTCAAGGGCGTCGTCGTGGCGCTGGCCCTCACCCTCGCCATCATCGTGGGCACGAGACTCCTCCCCGTCCGCGCCGCGCTCGACACCAGCATGGCCGGCGTGCTCACGATGATCGTCCCCCTGGCGACCGTGTTCGGCGGCTTCCTCCTCAAGGAGGTGAACGACGGACTCGGCCTCACCGCCTACCTCATCGAGACCGTCGAACCGCTGATGACGCCGCAACTGCTCCCCGCCGTCACCTTCCTCACGATGTCGCTCGTCGCCTTCGCCACCGCGTCCTTCTGGGGCATCTTCGCGGTCGCCGTCCCCATCGTGCTCCCGCTCGCGGATTCGGTGGGGGCGGACATGCCGCTCGTGATCGGAGCCCTCATCTCCGCCAGCGCCTTCGGCAGCCACACCTGCTTCTACGGCGACTCGACCGTCCTCGCCGCCCGAGGCAGCGGCTGCGGCGTCGTCGAGCACGCCCTCACCCAACTCCCCTACGCCCTCTTCGCCGCGGGACTCGCCGCCACAGGCTTCCTCCTCCTCGCTTGATCTCGCCACGCGCGGGCCATAGTAGGAAGTGCATCATCTTCTATGGCCCGAGGAGGATTTCGTATGATCGTGCTAAGCTTGATAGGGATCTCGGCGGACGAGATGGGCAAGTGATGGCAGACCTTTTTAGGCCGCGGCGGAGTTCGGCGGACCCGCTTCCCAGTGCGGGGTAGCCGTCGTCCGGACGAGGTAGGTGAATCTCTTTGGGCGCCGTGACCGTCACTGTAGCATAGTTACATCCAGTAGCGTCCAAAGATGTTCCA
>JAPPBA010000184.1 GCA_026705295.1 Candidatus Palauibacter australiensis | reverse complement strand
TGTCAGTTGCCAGGAAGAACACGTCGACATCCGAGCCCCCTGTAGCCTCTCTGCGGGCATAGCTTCCGTTGACTCCGATCAAGAAGTCGGATTCGCCGCCAAACAGGGTTCTAGCGGCTTCCCGCATCGTTCCGATGCCTTTCTCGGAGCGATCCCTGCAGGCATCGAGAACGCTGGCTGTATGACGCGACAGGGGCAATTTGTTGGGTCCTCTGTTGGAAGCAACTCGCTAATACTCGCTTTACGGAACGTTTTACTCTGCTTATAGCGGCGGACGAGATCGCCCGGCGTCTTGAGTTCGACGGAGGTGTTACGGAAGAACGTGCGCGTAGGCGCGTCGATCTCATGATCGAGGATGGCATCGGACAGGCCTCTTCGCAATCTGCGAGGAGCTTTCCGCGCCCGATCAAGCAATCCAAAGAGTCTCGGTTCACGACGCCGGAACTGTGGTTCGTCCTTGAAAAAATCCTCCGGTGTGAAGCGATGAATGTCCCGCGTCGCCGCGGCTTGTGCGAGGCCATCGTATAGGAGACCGGCCGGACCGTGAAGAACCGAGTTGTACATCTGGTGCTTTAGATGCCAAAAAACATCGAGTGTCCGCGTCGGAAGCGCGTCGGTCACGGAGATCGCCCGCACGATCACCGCAGCGGATCCAACTTCCGGCCTTCTTCCCAGGAAGAAGGAACGGAATCTCGTGACTCCATCGATCGTATCGAAGTTGATGGGACTTGAGAAGAGAAATGCGTGTGGTCCTCCGTGAGTACCGTCGATCATCGCGATAATTTCGTCGGGATCGAGACGATACCGAGACAGCAGGTTCGGGATCTGGCGCCCGAGTCGTGATTCCCCGCGAATGATCCGGTATCCCACTTTGTGATGCGAGATGTTGAATCGACGTTTGAAGATGGGTTCCAGCGTATGCGACAAGGGGCCGTGACCGACGTCGTGAAGCAGCCCGGCCACCGCCAAGACCCGGGTGTCGCGTTGGGACAGGTTGCGAAGCGTGGCGTACAGGAGTGCCAGTCGTGCGACGGCGACGCTGTGGTCGTGGCGGTTATGCCAGTTTCGGGACTTGGTGCGATCAATCGCGCCCAGGAATCCGATCCGCTTGAGGCGACGCACGGGACGCGTCCGGGTTAGCGCTTCAAGGAGGGGATCCTCGAACGGGGACTGCGCATCCGCCGGTCGTCGGAACGGGGACGGGGCCGCCAGCTCCGGAAACAACGGCAGGCCACGCCCGTCATCCGCGTCCAGTGACAGTCCCGCATTCGTCATACGGTCCATTCTACCTTGTGTGGCTTGCGTTCAGCATTTGCGCTACGAGCGTGACGAACAAGGTCCGCCGACAGTTCGCAGGTTCCCGGTAACCTCATACCCCACGCCCGGCGTCGCAACGCGTGAGAGACCGGTAGGTAGGCGGTTGCGTATCAGAAAAGACAACGTCCTGGTCGTCCGCAGTGACGCCGACTCGTGCCGGTCAGGATCTGCAGAAGCCGGTGGCGGTGTTTCGGACTACCGACCCTATCTCCTCCTCGCCGAGGGCCCGCCCGAAGAACATCGCTTCGTCGATCTCTCCCTCGAACTCCACCTCCAATGCGTCGTCCGAGAACCCCTCCTCGCTTCGCGATCCGATGCCGACGGGCCCGTCGGTCGGGTTGATGCTCCCGGCGCGGTGCGTTCCCTGCGCTTCTCCGTTGACGTAGAACGTGAGGCGCTGGCCGTCCCAAGTCATGGCCAGGTGGGTCCACTCGCCGGCGACAAGGCGCGGTCCGGAGACCCTCGCGTCTCCGCCGAAGCCGGGCCGCACTCTGAGGACCGACCTCCACCGGCCGTTGTGGTTGTCGAGCAGCCACGACTCCTGCCAGGGGTGTCCCTTTCCGAGGGCGGTGCCGCTGCCGCTGGCCTCGTCCGGTCCCGGTTTGGCCCACGCCATGACGGAGAACGGCCCCGCCGGCTTGAGGGTGGGCGCGTTCGGCACGAGCGCGATCGCATCCACGCCATCGAAGGAGAAGGCCTCCCCGGCGCCGGGAACGCCCTCGGCGTAGCCCGCTCCGTGCATGAGCGTCGCGTCCACGCCCCCGATACGGTCGGCGCCGCTGCCGTCGGCCGACCACCAGTGCAGGATGCCTGCCGGCACGGCGCAGACGGCCAGTTCGAAGCTCTGCCGGGCCTCGGCTTCTTCCCCGTCCCGCGCCGTCACCGTCGCCTCCGCCACGCCGGGGGCAAGGCCGACCATTGTCAACTCGCTTCCGGAAACGGAGACGCCCGCGACGAGCGGGTGGGAGGACATGGCACTGTACGTCAGGGAATCGCCTTCCGGGTCGGTGAAGTAGCTGGAGAGATCGAGGGTTTCCGTGCTCCCGGTGACGAGCGTCCGTGAAGCGATCTCGCCCTCCGCCATCGGCGGCATGTTCGGCACCGTCACGGAGAACGACTGCCGGGCTTCGCCGCCCAACCCGTCGCTGGCCGTCACCATGGCCGTCGCTTCGCCCCGGGAGAGGGCAATGAGGATCAGCCGGTCGCCGGACACCGCGGCCTCCGCGACGAGCGTATCGGAGGACGTGGCGCTGTACGTCAGGGCATCGCCATCAGGGTCCCGGAAGAACTGCGAGAGATCCAGCGTGGCGTTGGTACCGGCGGGGACGGACTGCGCCGGGATGGCGCTGGTGGCCACGGGCGCCAGGTTCGGCGGAGTGGCCGGCGGCGCCGCGCCGGGATCCATGATCGAGTCGTCCTCCGCTCCGCAACCGAGAAGCACGGCAAGGGCGAGGAGGCGCGGAGGGGCGATGCGCGACATTGGCGGCATTCCTCCCTGTCGATCGGTTGGCAGCGTTTCGGCGGCAACGTAGCTTGGCCCTTTGTATCCCCCAGGATCACTCCAGGTTCCCCCGCTCGCGCTCGCGATTCGGCCGGCGGCTCGGGCCGAAAGGACCACCGGTTGGCATCCCCGCTCCGCGAATCGTCCCCCGAGATTGAAGGGCCCGAGACCGGACGGCCCGAGGGCGACGTGCGCCGGGCGGGACGGCTCGCTTCGTTCGTCCGGGCCGTTCACCGCCGGCTGCCCGGTCTCGTGGGCGCGGCCAGACGCATCGTGTACCGGACCCCGCTGCTACGGAACGTGATGCTGCCGACGTATCCCTACTGGGTGGATCCCGGGGTGCTGGCGGCGATGTTGGGCCTCATCGATGTGACGCGACGGACCGGAGGCGCCGTCGTGGAGATCGGCGTCGGTCGCGGAGACAGCTCCGTGTTCATCCTCGAACACCTCATGACGACCCGCGACCCGCGGGACCTGGTTCTCGTGGACACCTTCGACGGCTTCACTCCGGAGAGCATCGCGCATGAGACCGGCGAGCGGCGCAAGACGAGGTCGGAGATCTCGGACTATTCCTACCTGGACCGCCGGGTGTTCGAGCACGGCCTCACGCGCCTGGGCTATTCGAACTACCGCATCGTCGCGGGCGACTGCGCGAAGGTGAACTGGGCCGACGTCACGGGTCCGGTCGGCGCGGTCCTGCTGGACGTGGATCTCTACCTTCCCACGCGAGAGGTACTCGAAGCACTCTGGCCCCTCGTCGTCCCCGGCGGCGGGTTCGTCGTCGATGACTGCATCGAACCGGACTGGGCGGACGGCGCCCTCCAGGCATATTCCGAATTCACCGACCGCCACGGCTTGCCGTTCACCAGGGTCGGGCGCAGCGGCGGCCTCATCGTCAAGCCGGCCGACGAGGAATGACGACCGTCCCGCGAATCCTGATCGTGATCGGGACCCGTCCGGAAGCGATCAAGATGGCGCCGGTGCATGACGCGCTCCGCCGTCTCGAGCCGGCGTTCGAAACGAAGCTCGCGTTGAGCGGGCAGCACCTCGACCTCGTGGAGCCGGCGCTGGACATCTTCGGCCTGGCACCGGACTACCGGCTGAACGTGATGCGGGAGGGCCAGAATGTGGCGGATGTCGTGAGCCGCGTCCTCCTTGGCCTGCGCGATATCCTGCGCGAGGCCGCGCCGGATGTCCTCCTCGTGCAGGGCGACACGGCGACGGTGTTTGCCGCCTCGCTGGCGGGTTTCCTCGAGCAGGTGAAGGTGGGGCACGTCGAGGCGGGGCTCCGCAGCCACGACCGCTACGCGCCCTTCCCGGAGGAGATCCTGCGCCGGCTCACGGATGTCGCGTCCGAGTACCACTTCGCCCCGACGATCCGGGCGCGCGACGAGCTGCTGCGAGAGAACGCCTCCCCGGACAGTGTGTTCGTCACCGGGAATACGGTGGTCGACGCTCTGCTTTCCGTCGCCCGCCGGAAGCGGCCCGTAAAGGATCCCGCCCTGGCGGAGATCCGGTCGCGGGTACGGGGTGGCGAGGCGCGGCTCGTCCTGCTGACCGCGCATCGTCGCGAAGCCTTCGGCCCTCCTCTCACCGAGATCTTCCGGGCCGTTCGGGACGTGGCCGATGCCCACCCCGATGTGTGCGTGCTCTATCCCGTCCATCCCAACCCGAACGTCCTCGTGCCGGCGCGCGAGTTGCTGGCGGACCACCCGCGCATTCGCCTCACCGAGCCGCTCGACTACCTGGACCTCGTAGCGGCGCTGGAATCCGCGGCGCTCGTGATGACCGATTCCGGCGGCATTCAGGAGGAGGCGCCGACCTTCGGCGCCCCCGTCCTCGTATTGCGGGATGTCACGGAGCGCCCGGAGGGAGTGGAGGCGGGCGTCGCCGAACTCGTCGGGACGGATCGCCGGCTCATCGCGGAGCGCGCCCGTGCGGCCCTTTCTCGTGAGCCCGGCCTTGAACCGCCCCGCAACCCGTACGGAGACGGGCGGGCCGGCGAGCGGATCGCGGACATCCTCGCCGCGGATCTGCTCGGCCGGACGCGCCGAATCGAGGATTGGGCCGGATGAACATCCTCATGCACACCGTCTACTATGCGCCCGAGGTCGGAGGCCTGGAGAGTCACGTGCATTTCCTCTGCCGCGCGCTGGCGGCGCGAGGACACACGGTGCGGGTGGTGACGTCCGCTTCGCTGCCCGGTCTGCCGGCGTTCGAGACCATGGACGGTGTGGAGCTTCGCAGGACGTGGCTTCCCGCACGGAACACGCCGGGGTGGGCCGCCCATGCGCTGGGGTCGCTGCCGAGCTTCATCGAGTGGGCCCAGGAGGCGGATATCCTCCACGCGCAGGATATCGCTGCGGTCCCCCCCTGCCTTGTGGCGCGCGGCACGAGCGAGACCCCGATCGTCACCACCTACCACACGAGCCATTTCCTCCGGCGTGCGGACTCCCGCTTCTGGCGCCCGGTTTTCCGCGGGTTCCTGCGCGCGGCGGACCACAATCTCGCGGCGAGCCGGGAGATCGCGGGCGTCGGCGAGTCGATCGCTCCGGGGGTGCACGTGGAGGCGCTGACGAACGGCGTGGACACCGTGACGTTCCGTCGCAGCGGCGCGCCCGAGCCGAAGCGCCGTACGGAGCGACCCGCTCGCCTGATCGCTCCGCGACGCCTGTTCGAGAAGAACGGCGTCGAGTACTTCGTGCGCGCGCTCCCGCTCATCGCCGAACATGTCGCCGTGGAAGCGCTCATCGTGGGCGACGGCCCGGAACGGGACCGGCTCGAGGCGCTGGCGCGCGAACTCGGTGTTTCGGACCGGGTGCGCTTCCTCGGGGCCCGACCGCACGCCGAGATGCCTCGACTGCTGTCCTCGTGCGATCTCGCCGTCTTCCCTTCCCTCATGGAGGCGACATCCGTGGCCGCGCTCGAGGCGATGGCGTGCGAATTGCCGGTGGCGGCAACGAACGTCGGGGGCCTCCCGGAGATCGTCGACGACAGCGTCGGAGGACTCTGCGAGCCCGCGGACCCGGTGAGCCTGGCGCGGCTGGTGACAAGGCTGCTGAGCGGCGGGCGGCTGCCCGACCTGGGTGCCGAGGCGCGACGGCGGGTGGTCTCGCAGTGGAGCAACGAGCGCCTCGCGGACCGCCACGAAGAGATTTACACGGAACTTCTCTCCGAGCGCGCTCGCCGGAACTGAACGCCGTTCGCCACGAGCAGGGCAAGCAGCACCGCGATGCCCAGCCAGAACGACCACCTCAGCAGTCCGGATTCGTAGTACATCTCCACCTGGGCCCGTCCAGCCGGCACGGGCACGGTCCGCAGCGTGTGGTACGCGCGCATGACCGGCACGCTCTCCTCGTTCACGCGGGCCTTCCACGCCGGATACCAGTTGTCCGCCACCACAAGGAGGGCGGGCCGCTCGGAAATGACTTCGAGCCGAAGTCGATCGGGTCCGCGCTCGCGCCACGTCACCTCGCCACTGACCGAACCCCCGTCGAGTTCCAGCGGCGCCGCCTCGGCCAGGACCACTTCCCTCTCCGGGTCGAAGTCCGGCGACAGCATGTAGGGCACGGCCTCCTCGTCGGTCTTGACGACGGCGGAGCCCACGAGGCGGGCACGAGACAGCCCCGCCTCCTCGAAGACGGACTCCAGGGTCCGACCGTCCGGCGTTTGCGTGCGGCTGAGGACCGGTCCCGCCGGAGATTGCCCCATGGCGAGATCCGGCCAGAGGATGTACCGCACGTTCAGCAGGGCCCGGATCTTGCCGGACTGCAGGAGATTGAGCGGAAGCCCGGAACCGGCCATCCCGATCAGTTCGCGGTAGCGGGCGAGGTCGTTTGGATGGTGGCCGGCCGCCATTTCGATCCCGCTCAGGACCGGATCGAGGTCCTGTCCGGCCCTCCGCAGGGACAGCATGCGGTAGGGCTCGTCGTTCCCCCGCTCGCGTTCCAGCACCGCCTGGATGTTCGGATCCGGAGCGGCCCACTGGTGGAAATCCGTCGTCTGAACGAAGACCCGGTCCACCCGCAGCGCGTCCACGGCCACCAGGGCGACGAGCCCGACAAGGAGCAGGGCCGGGCCGAGGCGGGACCCGCAGTAGGCCCACGCCAGGATCGCGAGACCTCCCGCCAGCGCGAACGCGAGCCAGGCGCCCGCCGCAATGTGGGGCACGGCTGCCGCGAGCGCCGCCTGGCGCCCTTCGCCGATCCCGAAGACGGCCGTCCATGTGGACGTCAGGCTCCCGACCGAGGCGAGTAACGCCACCCCCCCCAGGATGCCGGCGCCCCACAGGAGTACGCGCTGCGGCCTTCTGGACGCCGGCGTCTCCTTCCGGATGGCGCGAATACGGTCGACACCCAGGGCGGCCAGCGTCGCCACGGAGAATGCGAACAGAAACATCGCCGTGGATGGAGCCCGGAACATTCGGATGCCCGGCACGACTTCGTACGCGATGCGCCACACGGGCGTATGCGCGCCGAGTGCAAACAGGAGCACGGCGCCGGCCAGGCCCGCGAAGAACCAGCGGGTGCCGCGTCGTGCGCCGCCGGCGAAGGACACCGCCGCCAGCAGGAGAAGCACCAATCCCGCGTACTCGGAATTGAGCTTGAACGGATTCCGGCCCCAATAGGTGCCCGCGGCCCACGCGGCGGACCCGTCCACGCTGCTGCCGACGAACTCCGGGATCACCAGCGAAGCAACTTCCTCGGGGTGGAGCGACCACGAACTCGACCACGCCTCGCCGGTTTCTCCCGCGAGTTCACTGGACGTCGCCGTGCGCCGGGAAAACTCGGACACATAGCCGACAGCGGGAATGAGCTGTCCTGCGGCGATGACCGCACCCACGACTGAAGCCAGCAGGAAGAGTCCGAAACGCCCGAACGCCCGCCGGCTCCGCACGCCGGACAGACCTCTCGCGCTGTCGGAGGTCTCCTCCTCGTGCCCCGCTCTCTGCCGCAGGAAGCCGATCGTCCTGAAGATCGCAAACGCTCCGACGGCGGCGAACAGGAAGTACGCCAACTGGAAGTGCGGCGTCAGGATGACCGCCGCCACGACGAGCGCGATGCCGGTGAACGAACTCAACCGGGGGCGGAGGAAGTAGCGCTCCGTACAGAGAAACAGGAGCGGCGCGAGGGCGGTCACGAACAGCTTCCCGTCATGCCCGCCGTAGACGAAACTCACCATCACCGGGGCCAGCATGTAACCGACCCCGGACACGAGGGCCGCACTCCGCGAGACGCCGAGGGCCCGGGTCCAACCGAACATGAAGAATCCCGCGGCGATCACGTGCAGGATGAGCTTCCAGCCCAGCGACCGGTACGTCTCGGTGAGAAGGAGAAGGAGCAACGACGGGGGATAGAGCGCGTCGCCCGCGCTCAGCCCATCAATGTACGGAGTGCCTCCCAGAACCTCGGGCTGCCAGAGCGGCACCCGGCCGAGTTCCCTGATGTCGTCCGCGTAGAGGGCGCGGGCGTGATATCCGCCGGAGAGCGTATCGGTCCCCACCAACATCGCATCGCTGAAGATGAAGGATGCGAAGAGCACGATCCCGAGGCCGGGAAACAGAACCCAGGGAGCCCAACGCGGCACGACGGCCGCAGGTCCGGGATCCGCCCCTTCGCTGCCGTGCCCAGGCGCCGGCTCGGGCCCGCGCCGCCGTTTATCCCTCGAAGGCATTCATGACTCCGTCCATCATCGCTTTCTATCGGGTCTGCCCAACGCTCGCTCAACGTACCGGCCGACCCGGGGCAACTCCACGGGACGTCGGCTTGGCGACTATCCCCGGCGCGCGCCCATCCCGATCAGCGCCGCGATCGCGAACCCGACGACTTCGGCCAGCGTGGACCAGAGTCTGGCGGCCAGGGCGAGCGCGGCCGCGGGCCCGATCGGAAGGCCGGCCGCAACGCCGAGGAGACTCGCCAGCGCCGCTTCTCGCACGACCATGCCGGCGGGCGCCAGGATGACCAGGTATCCGGCCACGTAGGCAGTCGCGAACACTCCGATCGCCTGGAGCGGGCCCAGAGGGTTGGACACGAGCATCCCTTCGAGCAGCAACCAGAAGCCCAGGCCGTGTGGCAACCATAGCACGAGGCGCCCCAGCGTGGCCCGGAGGAGGAGGCCTCCCCGCACCGCGGGAGGTTCGGAGTCGGGCGCTTCCCGCAACAGCCGGCGGCCCAGCCGGATCATGGCCCGAAGCACGGGCGGCGCGAGGGCGGCGCCGATGACGAGGAGGCCGAACACCGCCGACCACGGTCCGATGGCGCCGAATGCGCCCGGGCCGAGCACGGCCGCCCCGATGCCCACCCCGGTGGCGAGCGTGCCCGCCTGCAGGACGAGCGCCACCGTGAGCGCGACCACGCCGGAATCGCCGCGGGCGCGGACGTAGGCGATGAGACCCGTGGCCTGCCAGATCCTGCCCGGCAGGTACCGGGCGAGCTGCGACCCGAGCCACACGGAGACGCCTTCCCGCACACCCATGCGGGCACCGCAGGCGCGGAACACGGAGGCCCAGAGGACGGCGCCGGCCAACAGGGCCAGGACCTCGCAGGCCACGGCTCCGACGAGCCACGGCGCGCGAAGCCGCCAACCCACACCCTCCGCCCCGGCCACCGCCGCCCAGGCGTCCCAGCGGCCGGAAAGCGCGACCGCCACGGCGACGAGCGCGGCCAGCAGGAAGACGAACGCACCGATGACGACGATGGGACGCGGCCGCCCCGCCCGAAGCCCGTGATCCCCCGCCGCCTCAGTCAGTGGATGCGGGCGCGGGCAGGAGGCGGAAGATGTACGACGGCGGCTCCCCGTCCCCGTACACCAACTCGAACCGGGTCTGGTACGCCTGGATCGCGGGGACGAGATACCGCCCCGTCGTCGCGCTGATCTGATCCACGACCACGTAGTCCGCTCCCATCTCCTCGAGACCGCGCATCACGGTGGCAGGATCGGAGGAGAACGCATACGCATCGCCGCCGCGGCGCGCGTGCCAGTAGAAGAGACGAGGCTTCCGGTTCACGATGATCGCGTCTGGAGGCGTGTGGTCCCGGGCCCAGCGGGCAGCGGCATACAGGCTCGCCTCGGCGGGGCGATCGCACGGCCGGCCGGCACGATAGGACGCGGCGCAAGCGATGCGATCCGGCGCGGTCCCCGCGACCCAGGAGACGCCGAATACGGCGATCACGATGGCGGCCGCCCAGCCGATCCACGCCCGGGAAGGAGACGCCAGCCGCCAGACGGCCACGAAGGCAAAAACGAGCAATACCGGCAGGAGGGGGAGCAGGAAGCGGCGATCCGTCCACGCGGTCGGCCAGGTCAGGATGATGCCCGTGTACAGAAAGGCGAACACCTCGACCGGCCGCAAACCTTCGCGCGCTCGCAGCGCCCATCCCGCCAGAGCCGCGGCTGCAACCGCGAGGCCGAGGGCTATGGAGACACCGCCCGCCCCGCTGAGGGTGCCCGGGCCGGCGAGCGTCTGCGGAAGCACGGACTCCACGTAGCGCCAGGAGTTCTCGGCGGCGCGGACCACCAGGCCGCCCACCTCCACGCTCCCCGCCCCGGCGTCGTAGGGGTTGGCGAGCAGGAGTTCGGCCAGGTATCCGCCCCGGCCCGGCGCAACCCACCGCTGATAGAGCACCCACCCCCCGATGACCGCGGCAGCGGCCCCCGCCGCCCCCAGCGCGCGGACCCGGCGTCCCTCGAGAAGCCAGGCCAGCGGCAACGCGACGAGCAGGGCGAGGCCGGCGGTCCGGGTCATGAAGGCCAACGCTGCGGCGACCAGCGCGAACACGACGCTCTTCCTGTCCCCGCGCAGGGCCATCCAGAGTGCCAGCGTGACGAACAGCGTGAACGGCGCTTCGCTGAGGATGTAGTGGCCGTACTCCAGCAGCGTCGGGTTGACGGCCAGCACACCCGCGGCCGCGAGGGCGGGCCCCTTCCCCGCCCACCGCCGCCCGAAGTGCGCCGTGACCCAGACGACACCCGACGTGAAGGCCAGCATGAGCACCTTGGCCACGATGACGCCGCCGACCCAGCCCGACAGCGCAAGCAGTGACGGCAGGAGGGGCGGATACTTGTCGTGCAGCGGCGTCCCCGGCAGGTAGAGGTCGCGGTACCCCTCTCCGGTCCTCAGCGCCTCCCCGAGGATGAGGTAGGCGGCGTTGTCGCCACCGGGAAAGAGCGTGGGTTCGAAGACGACCAACCCCAGCAGGAAATGGAGGAGTGCCAGGCCCGCGGCGACAAGGTTGAAGTTGTCCTTCCGCGGGGCACTCACGGTCAACCGGACCCGCCGCGCTTCAGATCCTCGATCTCGTCGCGCAGTTGCGCCATCGTCTCCGCGAGGAAGCCGAGGATGAAGAGGAGAAGGCCTCCCACGACGAGGAGAACGACGAGCGTGAGGAGCGGACGATACCCGAGGCCGAACCAGAAGCGCAGGACCAGCGCCGTCAGCCCCGTGACGCAGCCCGCCGCGATCAGAGCCAGGCCGCTCGTACCGAAGAAGAGCAGCGGCTTGCGCCCGAACACGAGCTGGAACCACACCGACACCATGTCCAGCATCCCGATCAGGATTCGCCGCCGCCCCGAGAACTTGGGCTCGCCGTGCCGCCGCGGGAGAAGGTCGATGTCCAGCTCGCCGAGCCGGTATCCCCGGGCATGGGCGAGCACGACGAAATAGCGGTGCCAGTCGTGCCGCAACCGGAGGCCCGTGAGGACGTCGGCCCGGAAGGCCTTCATCGAGTTGAGATCGCGCACGGGCACCTTGAAGATCGCGCGCGCGAGCCGGTTGTAGATGGACGACGTGAAGCGCTTCTCGTAGCGCCCCACCTTGCGGCCGGCGACGAGGTCGTACCCCTCGTCCAGCTTCGCCGCGAAGCGCGGAATCTCCTCTGTGGAGTGTTGCAGATCGGCGTCGAAGAGGACGAGAAGCTCGCCGCGCGCGGCCGCGGCGGCCGTGAGCATCGCCTCCGTCTTGCCCCGGTTCGCCCGATGCCGCAGCACGACGGCCCCACCGCCCAGCCCCGCCCGCTTGGCCGCCGCCTCGGCGGCTTCGGCCGTCCCGTCGCCCGAACCATCGTCGACCAGGACGACTTCCGCCGCGAGATCGTGCTTCGCGAACGTCGCCGCGAGTTCCGCGAACAGCTCGGGCATGTTCTCGGCTTCGTCGTACGCCGGGACGAGCACCGAGATTCTCGGATCGCTCATACGCGCCTGCGCAGCCGCGCCGAGAGGATCCCGAGCCGGTCGCGGTACTTCGCCACCGTGCGGCGCGCGATCCGAACGCCCTCCTCCTGCAGGCGGGCGGTGATCTCGTGGTCGCTGAGCGGCGCCGTCGGGTCCTCCTCCGCCACCAGCTTGCGGATCCGGGCGCGCACGCCTTCCGCCGACAGATCTTCTCCCCCGAGGGTCGAATAGCCGCCCGAAAAGAAGAACTTGAGCGGATAGAGTCCGCGCGGCGTCTGGACGTACTTGCCGTTGGTGACGCGAGAGACGGTGGACTCGTGCATCTCGATGTGCTTCGCCACATCGCGAAGCGTGAGCGGCCGCAGGTGCTCGGCCCCCTTCTCGAAGAAGTCGCGCTGCCGCTCGACGATGAAGTCCATCACCTTCAGCATCGTCTGCCGGCGCTGCTCGATCGCCTGGATCAGCCACCGGGCGCTGTTGAGCCTCTCAGAGATGAACGCCCTGCTTTCGCCCTCGAAGCGGGCGCGATCCGCGGCCACGTCCCGGTAGACGGGCGAGAGCTTCAGCCGCGGCAGCGACGTGTCGGCGTGCGAGACGCGATACCGCCCCTCGACCTTCTCCACCGTGAGATCCGGGATCACGTAGGATTCCGACGCATCCGCGTACCGGAGGCCGGGCTTGGGATCCAGCTTGGCGATTTCGTCCGCCGCCGCCCGCACCTCGGGCGGCTCGACTCCGTACTCTTCCGCCAATTCCGGCCACCGGCGGTTGGCGAGATCATCGAAGCTTCGGTCGACGATCCGGTAGGCCAGCGACCCCTCCCGCCCGCGGTCCCGCAACTGCAGCAGGAGCGTCTCGCGCAGGTTCCGCGCCGCGATGCCGCTCGGGTCGAAGGACTGGATGCGGGCGAGCATCTCCTCCACGTCCGCCCGCGAAACCTGGTTCAGCGCTTCGACAATCCGGTCGAGCGAGCACGAGAGGAATCCGTCGCGGTCCACGTTGCCGATGATCTCTTCACCGATCCGCAGTTCACGCTCGCCGAGACGGAGGAGGTTCAACTGCTCGTGGAGGTGATCCCAGAGCGTCTGAGCGGCGGCCGCCGTGGGCGCGTAGTACTCCCGGTCCCCGTATTCCTCCCGCCGCCCGCCCGCATCGTAGTCGTCGAGAAGGATGTCCTCCCAGTCCACCTCCTCCGACGCCTCCGCCGCCTCCGCCTCCTCCGACTCCTCCCCGGGGTCGTCTCCCACATCGGCCAGCGAATCGGGCGGGGCGTCGACAGGGTCGGCCGGCTCGTCGCCGGGTTCCACGAGGTCGAGGAACGGGTTGTCGACGAGCGCTTCTCTCAGGTGGCTCTGAAGGTCGAGCAGCGGCATGTGCAGAAGGTCCATCGCCTGGTAGAGGCGAGGCTGCGCCTTCTGCTCCTGCCGCAGGTGGAGGCCCGCGGCGAGATTCGGCCGTCCCGATGCCATGGTCAGAGCCTGAAGTCCTCCCCGAGGTACAGTTGCCGGGCTTCCGGATCGTTCACGAGGTGATCCGCCTCGCCCTGCACCAGGATCTTGCCTTCGAACAGGAGGTAGGCGCGATCCGTGATCGACAGCGTCTCGCGCACGTTGTGATCGGTGATGAGCACCCCCAGACCCTTGTCCCGGAGGCCCCGCACGATCCGCTGGATGTCGTCGATCGCGATCGGATCGACCCCGGTGAAGGGTTCATCGAGCAGCAGGAACTTGGGCCGGGTCGCCAACGCCCGGGTGATCTCCAGCCGCCGCCGCTCTCCCCCGGAGAGCGAATAGGCCTTGTTCGCCCGAAGGTGCTTGATGGACAGTTCGTCGAGCAACTCCTCCAGGCGGTCGCGCCGCTGCTGCCGCGACATCCTGATCGTCTCGAGGATCGCCATCACGTTCTGTTCCACCGTGAGCTTCTGGAAGATCGACGCTTCCTGGGGGAGATAGCCGATACCGGCTCGCGCCCTCCGGTACATGGGCCAGCTCGTGAGTTCGTCGCTGTCGAGGTAGACGCGTCCCTCGTCCGCCTTGAGCAAGCCGACGATCATGTAGAACGTCGTCGTCTTCCCCGCGCCGTTGGGGCCGAGCAGCCCGACGACCTCTCCCTGCCGCACCTCGATCTCCACCTGGTTCACGACGCAGCGGCGCTTGAAGGAGCGGACGAGGCCTTCGGCCCGTAGTACACTGCTCAACGGGGTCTCCCGGATCTGAGGGCCGGAGACGTGCCGGAAATCGTGCGCCGCTCCCGTCCCGGTTGGCGGTTACGCGCGGTGAGTTGCACATCGCTCGGGGTGTGCCCGCGACGGTGCACGGTGTCCGGAGGCGCGCCGACCGTATCGGGCGGCGCCGCCGTGCTGTCGGGCCGGACGTCCGACGTGTCCGATGGCGCGCCGAGCGAGTCGGCGGCGGCTGAGACGCTGTCGGCTACGGCCGCCGCGCTGTCGGCCGCGGCCGCGCTATCCGCCGGCGACGGCGTCCCGAACGCTTCGCGCGGCTCCAGGTAGGCGCCGATCGCGTGCTCTCCTTCGACTCCCGTGGGTGCTCCCGCCTCGAAGTCGATCTGGATGCGCCGCGCCACGATATAGTTCAGCGAGGGTCGCGTGCTCGTCGTCGAATCCCGGACCATTCGGTAGAAGGCGCTCGCATTCCCGTCGAGCACGAGTTGTCGCATGAACGGGTCGGGCGCGAGCGCCGAGTCCGCAACAGGGGCGGCGGAACGCTCGAAGATCGCGATGAGCGTATCGCCGCGCGCCCAGTTCGCCGAGCCATCGGTCGCCAGTTCGATCTCGGCCGGCGCAGCCTCCTCCTCCGCGACCTCAGTCGTGTCTGCGCCGGTGGTGTCGGTCGCGGCTGCGGCGGCGGTGGTGTCCGCGCCGACGGTGTCCGCTGCGGCGGCTGGGGCGGCGGTGGTGTCCGCGCCGACTCCGGTGGAATCCGCCGCGGGGGCTGTGGCGGTATCCCGGGCAGCGGCCGCGGCCGTGTCCCGGGCGGCGACCGTCGAATCGACGGCGGCTGAATCGCTTGTGGTCGAGTCGGCGGGGGTCGAATCCACAGCCGCCGAATCCGCGGCGGTCGAATCGGCCGGCTCCGGAGCCGGCGGCACGGCCCACGATGAGTCGCTCTGGACCGCGACCGCACCGCCGAACGCGTACGCCGTGTCGATCTGGCTCCCGTACATCACGAAATGGATCGAGTCGCCGTGAAGCTCGTGGCTGCCGGAGAGCGCCCGGCTCACACCCTCCCCGTGCGCCTGCAACTGCTCCACCTCTCGATTCGCCAAGTCGATGTCGATCAGTTCCGCCGCCACCTCGAACCTCTCCCCGGACGCGTAGCCGTTGCCGACGGCGTGAATCTCTTCGAGTTCCTCGTTTTGGGAAACGAACTGTATCGAATCGCCCTCGAGCCGGACCCCCTCGGCCTCGATCCACGGCCCGCCCCACAGGACGCCGAGACCGCCGGTACGGGTCAGCAATGCGCTGTCCGCCCGGGCGTTCAGGTCGCTCCGACTTATGATCGCATCCCCATAAAAGCGGGCCTCGTCCTCTCCGGCGAAGATGGCCGTCTCCGATTCGATCGTGAACGGCTCCGGCGACTCGGTGTTCGTCGGATAGAACGTAACGGTCGGCCGCCCCGGCGCGGTCGTGACGGCGTCAACGCCGGAGACGGCTCGCAAAAACTCCACGCGGGGGCCGACGAGCGTGGAGCGATCCGTCAGACGCACGAGTTCCACGTTTTCCTCGGCGATGATGAAGTCGGACTGCTGTTGGTACAGGAGCCGTTCCGACTGCAGCGTCCTTATCGAGTCCTCGTAGACCACCGCGCCGAAGAGTTCGACCTGCCGCGGGCCGTCGCGCTTTATCGCGCTGTCCGCCTCCATCGTGGCGGTTCCGCAGGTCCACAGGTATCGGCCGCTGAGCACCGTGACGTGCGCACCGCTCACATCACGGTTCGTGACGCTCCTCGTGTCGGCTTCGAGCGGACTCCACCGGAGGCTGCACTGGCCGAGTGCCGATCCGACGCCGGCCTCGGGCTCCTGCGCGGCGAGCGGGGCCGCGAGCCCTGCCGCCACCACGAGACAACTCGCGAACCGGATGCCCCCGCGGGTCACCGGCGCGCCGCCGTGGTATCGGGTGGCGCCTCCAGGCTATCCGGCGGCGCGGCCGCTGCCGTGGTGTCGGGCGGCGCCTCCAGGCTATCCGGCGGCGTGACTGCCGCCGTGGTGTCGGGCGGCGCCTCCAGGCTGTCCGCCGGCGTGACCGCCGCCGTGGTGTCAGGCGGCGCCTCCAGGCTGTCCGGCGGCGCGGCCGCCGCCGTGGTGTCGGATGGCGCCTCCAGGCTGTCCTCAGAGACGGCCGCCGGGTCGATGTCCGCGGCTGGATCCACCTCTTCCGCGGCCGGATCGACCTCCCCCGCGGCCGGATCTACCTCCGCCGCCATCGAATCCCCCGGCGCCGGCTCGTCAGCAACCTGCTCCCCAGCGGCCGGATCCGCGTCCACGCCCGTCGTATCCCCCGCCGGAACCGCCGGCAGGGGCGCGGCCTCCGTGAAGGCGACCCCGGGCCGCATCTCTCCTTCCTGGTTCAGGACGATGACCGAGTCGAGCGCGGGGTCCGACTCGAACCCCGTCCCCTGGAGGGTCAGACCCTCCGTGTCGTGCAGGAGACGGAACGCGGTATCTCCGTACAGGCGACCTGCCACGTGCCGATACACGAGCCGCTCCGTCTCGAGACGCTGGTCGTCCACGCGGTCCTCCACGACCACCTGCTCCTCGGCCTCGAGGTCGCCGGTGAGCTGGAAGAAGATCCCGCCCAACGCGGTCACCTCGGTCGTTTCCAGTCCACTCGGATTGAAGAACGTCAACGTCATCCGCCGCAGGTGAATCTGGTTCCCCACGCGCCATTCCGCCGTGTCGGCTTCCACGAGGGCGCGCCGGATCCCGTCGCGGGTGACGAACGTCCGCATCCCCCGCACGGCGGTATCCACGCCCTGGGGCAGCGGTTCGCCCGCCGTAGGAGGCCCATCGTCGGACCCGCACGCGGCGAGAACGGGCAGCAGCGAAACCCAGGCGAACACACCGAGCGCGCCAGCGCGGCCCGTGCGCCCCCCACCTTCAACCCGCAAACCGTCCTCCTTCCCGAAACTCTGTCACCAGCCCGTCCCATTCTCCGCGGGCGACGAGCAGGGCCTCCGCGAATTCGCGCACCGCCCCCTCCCCGCCTGGCACCGTCCCCACCCACCGCGCAGCGGCCCGAACCTCGGGCACCGCGCCGATGACCGCGGCCGGCAACCCCACCCGTTCCATGACCGCGAGGTCCGTGAGATCGTCGCCAAGGTGCGCGGCCTGGTCCCACGTGCAACCGCGTCGCGCGAGCATACCCCGAAGCGCCGAAAGCTTTCCCTTCCGGGAACCGAGCGAAACCTCCGCGATTTCCAGCTCCCGCGCCCGCAGTCGGACGGCGGCCGATCGCTTGCCGCTGAGGAACGCGACCACGAGTCCCGCCCGCTGCATCATCCGGATCGCCAGGCCATCGAGGGCGTGAAAGCGACGCAGCTCCCCCGGGGTGCTGAGGTCCGAGCCCGCGCCCACCCAGATCGAACCGTCCGTGAGCACGCCGTCCACGTCGAGGGACACGAAGCGGACGGACTCCGCCAACCGGCGATCCATCGGAGGTTTAGCGGCTCCGGGGCTCATGGAGACCGGGCTCTCGGAGCGCCACGGCCTCGCGCACGCGCAGCGCCCGGTCCACGACGCGCTCGAGTTCGGCGAGCGGCAGCATGTTGGACCCGTCGGAGGGGGCCCCGGGCGGATCCGGATGCACCTCGATGAAGAGGCCGTCCGCCCCGGCTGCAACCGCCGCCGCCGCGAGCCGCCCGATGTGTTCCGGCTCGCCGCCGCTCCGCATCCCTTCTCCCCCCGGCAACTGCACGGCGTGGGACGCGTCGAACACCGTCGGGCAGCGCGTCGCCTCGCGCATGAGGGCGAAACTCCGCATGTCGACGACCCAGCGCCCGTAGCCGAAGGCGAATCCGCGTTCCGTCACCGCCACGTCCCGCGCCCCCGCCGCCTGGAGCTTCCCGACCACGCCCCCGACATCTTCCGGGGCCATCCACTGCCCCTTTTTCACGTTCACCGGCCGTCCCGTGGCGGCCGCCGCGAGCAGCAGGTCCGTCTGACGGCAGAGGAAGGCGGGAATCTGGAGCGCGTCCACGACCGCCGCCGCCGGGGCCGCCTGTTCGGGAAGGTGAACGTCCGTGAGCAGCGGAAGTCCGGAGCGGTCGCGCACCCGGGCGAGCGCGGCCAGCCCCTCTTCGAGACCCGGTCCCCGCGGAGACACCGCGGAAGTCCGGTTCGCCTTGTCGAACGAAGCCTTGAACGTCACCGGCAGGTCGAGCCGCTCTCCGAGTTCCGCGAGGTGGTCCGCGATCTCGAAGTTCAAGGCGTCGCCCTCGAGCACGCACGGTCCCGCGATGAGAAAGAGCGATGTACGCCGGCGACCCGAAAAAAAAGTGGGACGCCCCGGGTTCATCTCCCGACCGTGACGCCGCTCGTCCCGGCCGCCGCCGAGTCCGCCCACCCCTCGGCCGTTCGGTTCGACTCGGCGGAGTCGAGGGGTGCGCTGCGCAGCGCGTCCCGCCGCGCCAGCGCCGCCTCGACGAACGCCGCGAAGAGCGGGTGCGCCTTCGTCGGCCGCGACTTGAGTTCCGGGTGAAACTGCGTACCGAGGAAGTAGGGATGCTCCGGAAGCTCGAGCATCTCGACGAGTCCGCCGTCCGGCGACATGCCGCTGAAGACCAGCCCCCGCGCGCCCAGCGTCTCCCGGTAGGCCGGGTTGACCTCGTACCGGTGGCGGTGCCGCTCGGAGATCTCGTCGGCGCCGTAGACGCCGTGCGCCCGGGATCCCGGCTGCAGCAGACACGGATAGGCACCGAGCCGCATGGTGCCGCCCATGTCCGTCACCTGGTGCTGCGAGTCCAGGAGCGAGATCACGGGATGGCTCGTCCCCGGGTCGAACTCCGTCGAGTGGGCCGTCTCGAGACCGCACACGTTGCGCGCGAACTCGATGATGGCGCACTGCAAGCCCAGACAGATCCCGAAATAGGGGACCTCCCGCTCCCGGACGAAGCGGATCGTGTCGATCATCCCGTCGATGCCGCGCTCCCCGAAGCCGCCCGGGATGAGCACGCCGTGGAAGGGTTCGAGGAAGTCGGTCCCCCCCGCCTCCACGTCCTCCGCCGACCGCCACTCGACATCCACTTCGACGTCGTTCACGGCGCCGCCGTGGATGAACGCCTCCGCGATCGACTTGTAGGAATCCACGAGATCCGTGTACTTCCCCACCACGCAGATCCGCACCCGGCCGTTCGCCGGGTTCTTGATCCGGTCCACCATCGCCTTCCAGTCGTCGAGGTTCGGCGGAGGCGTGTCGAACCCGAACTGCTCGCAGACGCGGTCGTCCACCTCCTGCGCGCGATAGGCCAGCGGGAGTTCGTAGATCGTCGACACGTCGCGCGACTCGATGACCCGGTTCACGTCGACGTTGCAGAAGCGGGCGATCTTCTGCTTGATCCCGTCGTCGAGGTCGTGCTCCGTCCGGCACACGAGCAGGTCGGGCTGGATTCCGATGCTCAGGAGTTCCCGCACCGAGTGCTGCGTCGGCTTCGTCTTCAGTTCGCCGGAGGCGTTGATCCAGGGGACGAGGGTGAGGTGGATGAAGAGGGAGTGCTCGCGGCCCACATCCTGCCGGAACTGCCGGATCGCCTCCAGGAAGGGGAGCGATTCGATGTCGCCGACGGTTCCGCCGATCTCCGTGATCACGACGTCGTGATTCGGCGCCAGGCGCCGCGCCGCCGTCTTGATCTCGTCCGTCACGTGCGGGATGACCTGGACCGTGACGCCGAGGAAGTCGCCGCGCCGCTCCTTCGTGATGATGTCCTGGTAGACGCGGCCCGTCGTGACGTTGTTCGCCTGCGAGAGCGACTCGTCGATGAACCGTTCGTAGTGGCCGAGGTCGAGGTCGGTCTCCGCCCCGTCGTCCGTCACGTAGACCTCGCCGTGCTGGAACGGCGACATCGTCCCCGGGTCGACGTTGAGGTACGGGTCGAACTTCTGGATCGTCACGCGCAGGCCGCGCTCGACGAGCAGCCGCCCGATCGAGGCGGCGGTGATCCCCTTCCCCAGCGCGGAGACGACCCCTCCGGTAATGAAGATGTACTTCGTCGGTACCCTGTCGTCCCTCATCCCCCCACCTCCTTGCTGGACAATACCCGTTCCGCCCGCGCGATGTCGGCCGGGAGGTCGACTCCCGGCTCGGTCCAGGGACCGAGTTCGACGTGGATCCGCATCCCCGCCTCGAGCGCCCTCAACTGCTCCAGCCGCTCAGCCCGCTCGAGCGCGGATTCGGGCAGCGCCGCCCACCGCTTGAGCGCGGAGCGTCGGCATGCGTACACGCCGACGTGGCGCAGCCGCGCGCGGGTTCCGAACTCCGGCGACGCATCCCGCGAGAACGGGATCGGGCTGCGGCTGAAGTAGAGCGCCCTTCCGTCGGCGGCCCGTGCGACCTTGACCACGGCCGGCGACCGCCACTCTTCGTCCCCGCGGATCGGCGCCGCGATCGTCGCGACTTCCCGCGCGCTCCGCACGGCACCCTCGATCGCCCCTCCGTCCACGAACGGCTCGTCCGCCTGGAAGTTCACGACGACGTCATCATCCGCCGCGCCGAGAAGGTCGGCCGCTTCATCCACGCGATCCGTGCCGGACGCGTGGTCCGCCCGCGTGCGAACGACCTCCGCATCGAAGCCCCGCGCGCACCCCTCGATCTCGTCGCTGTCCGTCGCGATCACGACCCCGTCGAAGGCGCGGATCGCCGAGGCGGCGCGCCAGCACCACTCAAGGAGCGTGCGGCCGGCCAGCGGCTGAAGGGGCTTCCTGGAGATACGGGTGCTGGAGATACGGGCGGGAAGGACGCAGATCACGCCCATCGCTGGGAGGGCCGGGAGACGGTCCGGAGCGGCATCGCGAAAAGCTAGGCCCGCGCTCCGGGGTTGTCAAAAGTGCCGCGGGCCTTCGGCGGGCGCCGCGGCCCCTCCCGAGCGGCCCGTGAAATCAGCGCGGCGGCGGCATGCGGGTGGGTCGCGCGGAACGCCGGGTGCGGACGTCCACGAAGGCGATGAAACCGGGATCGCCGGGCTCCGCAGTGGAACCGGCGGCGGCCCCGAATTCGAGCCGTAAATCCCACATCCGCAGGGCGAGTCCCCCCTGGATCGCGCCGTGCAGCCCGAAGTCATCATCGTCCGAACCGACGCCCCCGACGCTTCCGCGCGCGAAGACGTCGAGTCCCCCGAGCGCCACGTCGCCGAGGAGGGGGATGGCGTAGGCCGTCTCGGCGTAGAGCAGGCGGGCGCCCCGCAGGCCCCGAAGCGGCATCGTCGGCAACGTTCCGATGCCCCCGATCGCCGAGTAGCGCTGCTTCGGCAGACGGCCGACGACATCCGCTCGCCCTATGGCAAAGCCCTCCACGGCATGACCCTGCGCAGTCACGCGCCGGAGTGAGACCCGCCCCTCGACCAGGACGAAGTCGTAGCGAGACTCCGTTCCATCCGCGTCGAGCACCAAAGCGCCGATCTCGTCCTCGATCCCGACCTCGATCCCGAGACCCAACGCGGTCCGGCCCTGCCGTCCGTCGACTGCCCACTCAAAGCCCGCAAACCCGAACCAGAAGTCGCCGTAGTCGATCCCCGGGTTCGGATACGGCGCGCCCGGGGCGTCGGCATTCTCGCCGAAAAGTACGGTGACGTCACGGGCCGAGAGTCCTTCCGAAATGTCCCTCCCGGCGGCGACCGCCAGCCGCCAGCGGGACGTCTCCTCCCATACGCCGGGCTCCGGAGAAGTCCACTCCCCTTCGAGACCGATCCTCTTCGCGCGGAAGTGATTGCGGACGTCGTCGCCGGCCACGAAGTGCGCGAGGCTGTTGTACCACGTCGGGCGGATCCACTCCTCGTTGCTGACCACGGCGCTCGATACGTAGGGGCCCAGCCGGACGCGTTCGCCGAGGCGCCACGAGTTGCGGAGGCGAAAATCCACCTCCTCGCGGGCCGGGATCCAGGTGACGCCACCCGCGAGTTCGGGCCGGCCGGAAACGGAGCCCCGGGCCTGCGCGTCGAACGGGATCGAAAGGCCGTTCACCCGGTCGTAGGTGGGGAGATGGAAACCGACGAAGGCGGGCTCCGGCTCGACTTCGGAGATGATCTCGAACCCGGCCCGCGCGGGCCGGACGCGCAGCGGCTCGCTCGGACGGTAGGTGACGGCCCCCTCGACTTCTGCCACGTCCGAGTCGTAGAACCCGCCCCCGAGCACCAGCACGTCGCCGGCGATGGACGCGCCGGAGCGCAGGAAGAGGTCGCCGTCGACGACGTAGAGATCGCCCTCGATCCGCCCTGCGATGCGCGCGGTGCCTTCGAGCAGGAGGACGGCTCCCGGCACCGTATCTCCGCGGGCCAGGACCGTATCCCTCGTCCACAGCGTGAAGCCACCGGCTTCGAGAAAGGCCGCCAGCTCCGCCTGCGCCTCCGACCGCGGCTCCTCCGCCAGCCACACCTCCTGCCCGCTCGCCGGGGCCGCCAGCCCGGCCGCCGCCGCCGCGGCGAGCGCGACCGCGATTGCGAGGCGCTTCATTCGCCGGCCCTCACCGCCGTCCGCCAGCGGTCCCAGGCGATCACCTCCTCGCGCGGCAGCCGCTCCGGCAGCTCCGCCAGCCCATCGTGGTACCCGAGGCAGAAGAGGGCCACGATCGGGACGTGCTCCGGAACGCCCAGGATCTCGCGGACATCGCCCTCCCGGAAGCCGTAGACCCAGCTCGACTGCACGCCGAGATCCGCCGCCGCCAGCATCATCGTCTGGGCGGCGGCGGCGAGGTCGATGGCGAAGCTCGGACGGCCCGTGCCGCTCACGTGCGAGTGGATCCGCGCGCAGCAGGCGACGACGACGGGCGCCGTCATCACGTGCGGATGGTTGAAGGCGGCCGCCGCGATCCTGTGGCGGGCCAGCGCCTCCTGCACGACGACGAAGCGCCACGGCTGCGCCTCCCGGGCGGACGACGCGTAGCGGGCCGCCTCGAGCACCGTCTCCACGACCTCGGGTTCGACGAGCCGGTCGCGGAAGCGCCGCACCGGACGCCGGTTACGCGACAGGTGGAGGAGGCGCGTCAGCCTCATCGACGTTCACCCACGATGTCGTTCACCACGCTGTGGTCACCCACGCGGATGGTGGCTGCGGTGCACCTGCCGCAGGTGCGACCGGTCCACGTGCGTGTAGATCTCGGTCGTCGAGATGTCTGCATGTCCGAGCATCTCCTGGACCGACGCGAGGTCGGCGCCTCCCTCGAGCAGGTGCGTCGCGAAGCTGTGGCGCAACGTATGGGGCGTCACGTGCTTCAGGATGCCGGCGCGCTCGACGTGGCGGCGAAGGATCTTCCAGACGCCCATCCGGCTCAGCGGACCCCCCCGGGCGTTGAGAAAGAGGTGCCCGGCGGATCCTCCCCGGTCGAGCGCCGGCCTGGTGGTTCGAAGGTATCGGCGCACCGCCGAGCGCGCAGCCGCGCCGACCGGCACGAACCTCTCCTTCCCCCCCTTCCCCCGCACGCGCACGAGGGCCTCGTCGAGGTCGATGTCCCGCCCCTTCAGCGCGACCAGTTCGGACACGCGGAGCCCGCAGCCATAGAGGATCTCGAGCATCGCCTCGTCTCGCCGCGCCGTGCGGCTCTCCGGGTCCCCCGCCGCGATCAACGCCTCGATCTCCGGGACGGAAAGCACGTCCGGGAGAGGGCGGCCCGCGCGCGGCGCTTCGAGGCGCTCGCTCGGATCGGATTCGACCGCGTCTTCGACGACGAGGAAGCGGAAGTAACCGCGCAGCGCGTAGACGCTGCGCGCGACCGTGGAGGCCGCCCGCCCCGCGCCGGCCAGCCGCGCGACGTGGTCGCGAAGCAGCCCGTACGTGACCCCGGCCGGCCCCTCGACACCCTCCGAGGCCGCGAACGCCGCGAAGCGCCGGGCTTCGCGCAGGTACGCCTCGATGGTGCGCGGAGAGAGTCCCCGCTCGAAGCCGAGATGGTCCCGGAAGGATTCGAGGTGGAACGCGCGCTCGATGTCCGGACCTTCCCCCGTCAAGGCGACGCGTCCGGCCCGCCGGTTCCGTCGTCGCCCCCGTCGTCGCCCCCGTCGTCGGAGTCGCCACCGGACTCCGGGGTCCGCGGAGCCTCGTCGCGACGGCTTCGGATCCACCAGCCGATGATGGCGCCGATGAGGATGGCGGCCACGAGTAGCAGCCAGGCGTTCACCTGGCTCAGCAGCTCCAGGAGCCGGTCCACGTTGCGCGAGGCGAACAGGCCCCCCGCCAGCATGAGCCCGTTCCAGAGCAGCGACGCCGCGACGACCGGGGCCATCGCCCGCACCGCGCCCAGCCCCGTGAACCCGGCGAAGGTGGGGACGACCACGCGCAGCACCGGCAGGCAGCGGGCGAAGAAGATGGCCCACAGCCCGTGCCGTTCGTAGAAGCGGGCCAGGCGCCGGAACTGGTGCGGGCGGAGCAACCGCCGGCCCCAGCCGGTCTCGAAGGCGCCGCGGCCGCGCCGCCGCGCGAGTCCGAACACGACCATCGCGCCGCCGGAGTTGGCGATCCACGCGCAGAGCAGGACGGGAAGCGGCTGGAGCGATCCCCGGTCCGCGAGCACGGCGCCGAGCACGACGAACGTGTCGGACGGGACGGGCGGGAAGATGTTCTCGAGCGCGGAGCCCGCGGTGATGAGCGCGTAGGCGGTGAGCGCCGGCAGGGCGAGGAGGAAATCGAGGAGGGGTTGAACGCCCGGAACCTCAGGCACCGTCCCCCGCAGCCGAGGTCACCGTCGCGACCGCGATGGCGGCGAGGCCTTCGCCCCGTCCGATCCACCCCATCCCCTCGTTCGACTTCCCCTTGATCGACACGCCGGCCGCCCCGGTGCCCAGAGCCTCTCCGAGCCGCTCCCGCATGGCCTCGGCGTGCGGCGAGATGCGGGGCCGCTCGGCGATGACGGTCGCGTCGACGTTCACCACCCGGAATCCCCCGTCGCGCAGGCGGCGCACCGCCGAGGCGAGGAGTTCGATGGAGTCGGCGCCCGCGTACGCGGGGTCCGTATCCGGGAAGAGGACGCCGATGTCCCCGAGTCCCGCGGCGCCCAGGACCGCATCCGTGATCGCGTGCGCGACCGCGTCTCCGTCGGAGTGTCCCTTCAGTCCGGGCGCGTCGGGGATCGCCACGCCCCCCAGCACGAGAGGCCGCGTCTCATCGAAGCGGTGGGAATCGTACCCGACGCCGGTCCGCACCCGCCGAAGCTCCCCGGCCCAGCTAGGGTCGTGTCCCGGACACTAGTCCCGACCCGTGCCCAGGATGCGGAGGGCGAGGTGAGCCGCGTTCTTCGCGTTGTCGATGCCCACGGCGGCGACGGGGACGCCCGGCGGCATCTGCGCGCACGACAGGAGGGCGTCGAGCCCCCCGAGCGTGCCCGCGGAGACGGGGACGCCGATCACCGGCAGCGAGGTGTGCGCCGCCACGACGCCGGGGAGCGCCGCCGACAGGCCCGCCCCGCAGATCACGACGGAATGCCCGGCCGCCGCCGCCCCCTCCGCCAACTCCGCGGTCCGTTTCGGCTGCCGGTGGGCCGAACTCACCTCGACCTGCACCTCGACCCCGTGCTCGCGCAGGATCGCCACGCCCTTGTCCATGGTGGGCATGTCCGACTCCGACCCCATCATCACCAGTACCGAACTCATCGCATCCTCCCGGCCCATCCGCCGCGGGCGCCACCCGCGCGGAAGGCCGCTAGTCGCCGTTCCAGCGCCGGACGGCCAGGCAGACGTTGTGGCCGCCGAACCCGAAAGAATTCGAGAGCGCGACCTCGACCTCGCGTTCCAGCACGCCTCCGTGGGCGTATTCGAGATCGCACTCGGGATCCGCTTCCTCGAAGTTGATCGTGGGCGGGATGATCCCGCGGCGGCACACGAGCGCGGAGATCGCCCCTTCTATGGCCCCCGCCGCCCCGAGCGTGTGTCCCGTCATCGACTTCGTCGAACCCACCACGATCGAGTAGGCATGGTCGCCCAGGACATCCTTGATCGCCTTCGTCTCGGACACGTCGTTCGCGGGCGTCGACGTGCCGTGCGCGTTGATGTACCCGACGTCCGACGGGTCGAGTCCCGCGTCGTCGAGCGCCTGCTCCATGGCGAGCCGCGCCCCCGAGCCATCCGGCGCCGGCGCGGTCATGTGGTAGGCGTCCGCGCTCTGCCCGAAGCCCGCCACCTCCCCGAGGATCGGCGCCCCGCGCGCCCTCGCGTGCTCGAGTTCCTCGAGGATGAACATCCCCGCGCCCTCCCCGAGCACGAACCCGTCGCGGTGCGCGTCGAACGGGCGCGAGGCCCGCTTCGGATCGTCGTTGCGCGTCGACATCGCCCGCATGTTCGCGAAGCCCGCGACCGCGAGCGGTGTGATCGTGGACTCGCTGCCCCCCGTGATCATCACGTCGGCCTCGCCGTTCCGGATCGAGCGGAAGGCGAGGCCGACCGAATGGCCGCTGGAGGCGCAGGCCGACACGGTCGCATAGTTGGGGCCCTGCGCCCCGTACCGCATCGACACCATCCCGGAAGCCATGTCCGGGATGAACATGGGGATGAAGAAGGGGGAGACGCGCCGGGGTCCGCCGCCGAGAAGCTTCTCGTGCTGGGCCTCGAGGAGCGGAAGCCCGCCGATCCCGACGCCGATGAGCACACCGACCCGGTCCGGGGGCAGCTCCCCGAATCCCTCCGCGAACCCCGCCTCTGTCACGGCCTGTTCCGCCGCGGCCATCGCGAAATGGAGGAAACGATCCGCGCGCCGGGCATCCTTCCGGTCCATGTACTGCGCCGGATCGAAGTCCTTCACTTCGCAGGCGAAACGAACCGAGTGGTCGGCCGCATCGAACAGGGTGATGGGCCCCGCGCCACTCACGCCGCGGAGGAGAGCGTCCCAGGTCGAATCGGGGTCGAGCCCGATCGGGGTGACGAGGCCGATCCCCGTGATCGCTACACGTCTTCTCATGAAATGAAGGCCCGCGGGCGCCGGCGCCCCGTACGAAGCCTCGCTAGACCTTCTCGTTCAGATACGCGATGGCCTCCTCGACGGTCTGCATCCTCTCCGCGTCCTCATCCGGGATCTCGATCCCGAACTCCTCCTCGAAGGCCATCACGAGTTCGACGGTATCGAGCGAGTCGGCGCCCAGATCATCGACGAAGTTCGCGTCGTCCACCACCTTCTCCTGCTCCACGCCGAGTTCCTGCGCGATGATCTCCCGCACGCGTGCCGCGTTGTCCATGATTGCGTGTTCTCCTTGTATGAAGGGGACCGACCCGCGGCCCCGCCGTTTCCCGACCCTTTCAGGCGACCGAATATGCGGCGGCGGGGCTAGGACTGCATGACCATCCCGCCGTCAACGACGATGACCTGCCCGGTAACGTACGAAGCCCCGGGACCGACGAGAAATCGCACCACCGTGGCGACATCTTCCGGGGACCCCGGCCGGCCGAGGGGAATCCTCTCCGACATGGCTGTTTGAACGCTTTCGGGCAGTCCCGAGGTCATGTCGGTCGAGATGAACCCGGGCGCGACCGCGTTGGCCCGCACACCCCGACTCGCAAGCTCCTGAGCGACGCTTCGGGTGAGCGAGATCAGGGCCGCTTTGGCCGCCGCATAGTTGGACTGGCCGCGGTTTCCCGTCAAGCCCACCACGCTGGAGATGTTCACGATGTTTCCGGCGCGCCGCTTCATCATGCCGCGGGCGGCGGCCCGCATGAGATAGAAGGCCCCCGACAGATTCGTGTCGAGCACGGAGCGCCAGTCCTCGTCCTTGAGGCGGAGGAGGATGTTGTCGCGCGTGATCCCCGCGTTGTTCACGAGGATCGTCGCGGCGCCGAGCCGCTCGGAGACGTCCGCCACGAGCCGCTTGCACGCCTCCGGGTCGGAGACGTCGCAGCCGAAGCCCGCGTGTCCGTCGCCGGGCAGACCTTCGGCCACGGCCTCGGCCCGGTCGGCTCCGGTGCCCACCACGGCCACGCGCGCGCCCCCCCGGGCCAGTTCCGCCGCGATCGCGGTCCCGATGCCGCGCGTCGCCCCCGTGACGATGGCGATCTCCCCCGTCAGTTCACTCATTCAGGCACCCTGTGCAGTGTCATGAGGTTAGTCCGAAGATCCCAGGTAGGCGTCCACGGACGGCGAATCTCCGACCGCGGTCACGCGCAGACTCCGATCGATGCGGCGGGCGAGGCCCGAGAGCACGTTGCCGGGTCCGACCTCGAGCCAGCGCGTCGCTGACGTCTCGCGGATGCGGTCGATCCCCTCCATCCACCGGACGGGCGACGTGAGTTGCAGGATGAGGGTTCGCCGCGCTTCCGCGGAGTCCGTCACGGGCGCCGCCGTGGCGTTGGAGACGACGGGAAACGACGGATCGAGCCAGTCCGCGCCTTCGAGCGCCGCCGCCAGCCCTTCGGCCGCCGTCGCCATGAGCGGCGAATGGAACGCGCCGCTCACGTTGAGCGGGAGGACGCGGCGCGCGCCGGCCTCGGAAGCGAGGCGGCCCGCCTCGGCCACGGCGTCGAGATCGCCGCTGATGACGACCTGGCCCGGCGCGTTGAGATTCGCGGGCACGGCGATTCCACCGGCCGCCCCCGCCCGCTCGCAGACCTCGGCCACGGCTTCGGCGTCCAACCCGAGTACGGCGGCCATCGTGCCCGGCCGGTCCGCGCCCGAGGCCCCCATCAACCGTCCGCGCTCGCGCACGATCCGGAGGCCGTCCTCGAAGCCGAAGGCATCGGACACGAGGTACGCCGACAGCTCCCCGAGCGAATGTCCCGCTCCGATGCCGGCCTTCCCGGCGCGCGCGGCGATGAGGTGCCAGATGGCGAAGGAGTGGAGCATGATCGCGGGTTGCGCGTTCTCCGTCGCCCGAAGTTCCTCCTCCGGCCCCTCCCAGCAGATCCGGCTCAGCGGCATGCCGAGCGTATCGTCCGCCCGCTCGTAGAGTTCCCGCACCGACCCGTCGTCCTCCGCCAGGTCCCGTCCCATGCCGACGTACTGGGCTCCCTGTCCCGGAAAGAGGAGCGCGACCCCGCTCACCCGCCGCTCTCCTGCGGCATCCGGGCGAGGGAGGTGCGGGTGACGGTCGTGAAGCCCGAGGCGGCGCAGTCCGCCGCCGTGCGAATCCCGTTCATGATCGCGCGCGCCGGGGAGGTCCCGTGACAGATGACCGTGACCCCGTCCACACCGAACAGGGGCGCGCCGCCGTACTCCGTGTAATCGAGAAAGCGCAGCGCCTCGCCGAGTTCGCCTCCTTCGCCGACGCCGGCGTCGCGGAAGATCTCGAGCACGAACTCGGCGATCGACTCGTAGAACTTGAGCAGCACGTTGCCGACGAAGCCGCCGCACACGAGCACGTCGCAGGCCCCGGTCACGATCTGGTGTCCCTCGACGTTGCCGACGAAATGGAGCTTCGGGTCGGCCGAGAGGAGGCGGTGGGCGGTCGCGATCGCGCCTCCCCCCTTCTCTCCCTCCACCCCGATATTGAGAAGGCCGACCCGCGGCCGCCCGACCGAGAGTGTCCGGCGCAGATAGGTCGAGCCCAGGTGTGCGAACTGGTGCAGTTGCCGCGGGCGGACGCCCACGTTGGCGCCCACATCCATGACGAGCACGCGCCCGGTCGCGGTCGGGAAGAGGGCGCCCACGGGCGGCCGGTCCACGCCGGGCAGCAGGCCGAGCGTGAGCACCGAGGCCACGACCGTGGCCCCCGTCGGCCCGGCGGACACGAAGCCATCGGCCCTCCCGTCGCGGACGGCCTCGAGGCCGCGGACCACGGTGCTGTCCGCCTTCCGGCGCACGGCGAGGGCGGGCGGCTCGGCCGGGCCGATGAACTCCTCCGCCGCGAGCCACGCCACGCGGTCGCGCGGGAAGCGGGTCCGTACCTGGCGCAGGAGATCGCCGGGCCCCACGAGCAGGAGAGAGAGATCGTCCGGCCAGGCGTCGAGCGCGCCCGCGGCGGCCTCCAGAACGGCTTCCGGCGCGGCGTCTCCGCCCAGCAAATCGAGCGCAACCCGCATCATTTCGGGCTGCTCACCCTACCCGGCCCGGCCGCCGGAGGGCGGCGGCCGCGCTCGGGGGCTTCAAAAGTCGTCGATCTGAACGACCACGCGGTCCCCGTAGTAGCCGCAGGTCGGGCAGACGCGATGCGGTCGCTTCGGATCCCCGCACTTGGGGCACTCCTGGCGCGCGTTGTCCGCTGCCTTGTAGTGCGTACGCCGCTTGCGCTTGCGCTGCTTCGACGTCCGTCTCTTGGGAACAGCCATATCGTCAACTCACTCCTGGCATCCATCGACTGGAACTCCGTGACGTTCGAACGGAGCGTGTTAACTGGCGCTTTTTACCCTCGAATGTCAAGGAATTTCGTCCTCCTGAGCGTTGTCCGCAGCGTCCTCCGCAGCGTCCTCCGCAGCGTCCTCCGCAGCGTCCTCCGCAGCGTCGCCCGAAGCCTCCTCCGGAGCGTCCCCTGCGGCGCCCTCCGAGGCGCCCTCAAAACTTCCTCCCAGCCCCTCCAGCGCGGCCCAGCGCGCGTCGGGTTCCGGCGGCGGGCAGCGGCACGCCTGTTCCGCGAGCCGCGCGCCACACGCCGGGCAGAGCCCCGGGCACTCGGGCGAGCACTCCGCCCAGGCGGGCGCGTTGACCCACAACTCCTCCCGGATCGGCCCCGCCAGGTCCAGTTCGCCCGCTTCGGTGTCCAGCGCCCACACCCCCTCTTCCCCTGGCGTGACCCGGGCGGGCGGGCGGTACAGCGCGTCCCACCTGGCGCGCACGCGGACCCGGGTCGGATCGAGGCAGCGGCGGCACTCGACCGTGGCCCGCGCGCCGAGCGTGCCACGGGCGCGCACCGAGGCTCCATCCGCCCTCCGGACTTCGACCTCCACGTCGACGTACTCGAAGGGGAGCGGCAACGCCCCGAGCGATTCGCCCGGCGTCTCGACGCGAAACGCCCGCTCGATGGGGCCGGCGTCGAGGCCCGCAAGTCCGATTCGCGCAGTTTCCGCCGGGTCCGGCGGCGGCGATGCGCGACGCGGGCTCACGCGCTCTCGATGAGGTCGACCTGTCCGAAGAAGAAGCCGAGTTCCGCCCTCGCGTTCTCGTCGGAGTCGGAGCCGTGGATCGCGTTGCGCTCCTTGCTCTCCGCGTACAGCGCACGCACGGTGCCCGGCGCGGCCTCCGCCGGGTCCGTGGCGCCGATGACCTCGCGCAGGTAGGGCACCGCCCGGTCGTGTTCGAGCGCGAGCGCCATGCAGGGTCCCGACGTCATGAACTCCACGAGCGCCCCGAAGAAGGGCCGCTCCCGGTGCACCGCGTAGAACGCCTCGGCTCCGGCGCGCCGGAGTCGCAGCACCCGCGACCCCCGTATGCGAAAGCCCGCCTCCTCGAGCGCGGCGAGGACCCTGCCGGCCTTCCCCGACCCGAACGCATCGGGCTTGATGATCGCGAGCGTCATCGTCTGCACGGCTTCACTCCCCTTTCGTCTCTCTCGTTTCGGCCGCCGCTTCGTCCGCCGGCTCGGCTGCCGTGTCCCGCAGCAGGAGCCTGCGGATGATGTCGCCGCGCGTCAGAAACCCGACGAGCTGGCCCTCGCGCACGACCGGCAGACGTTCGATTTCCCTGTCCAGCATCAGACGGACCACGTTGGCCAGCGGTTCGTCCTCCTTCACGCACATCACGGCCCGTTCCATGATGTCGCGCACCTTGCCGGCGTGAGTGCTTCCCGTCGCCGGCGCGCCCGACTCCGCCCGCTCGAGCGCGGGGAGCAGACGGCTGATCAACAGGCGATCCGTGAGCATCCCGAGCACATGGCCCTCGTCATCGATGACCGGCATCGCCCGGAGCCGCCTGCGCGCGAGCATGTCCGCCGCATCCTCCAGCGTCATTCCGGGAGGGACCGTGGTCACGTCGCGGGTCATGATCTCCCGTACCTTCATTACCGCCTCCTGCCGATTCTGCGTCGCAGCGTTCCGCTTACGCGGGGTTTTGCCATGGTCTGCTGGCTGTAGATGCCACGATGGTTGCTCACCCGGGGTTATTCATCCGGGGTTATTCGCCCGGGGTTGCTCACCCGGGGTTGCTCACCGGGGCGAGCGGTTGAGGCGCGTCGCGGGTCACCTGCGGGGAGGTCTTACC
>JAPPBA010000183.1 GCA_026705295.1 Candidatus Palauibacter australiensis | reverse complement strand
CCCTGAACCAGACCTTCGAAGCCAAGCTGCGCGAGGAGGTCGAACTCGATCCGGAAGCAGAGGCACTGCTGGAGGGTCGCTCGCTCGAAGCGGATTCGACTGGCCAGGAGGCCGCGGCGCCCATGCTCGAGGCGGATTCGCTCGCGGCAGCCGGAGCTTCGGAGGAGGCCCAGGCGTTGGAGATCGACCGGGCCGAAGGGGCTCCGGCCGAAGCGGTCCGCGGGCTGACGGACGTCGGCCAGCAGGGGGAGCCCGGCACCGGACCGGACCCGGAGGACCCGGATGCGCCGCGCCGTGCTCAGCCGCGTCGGAACGTCGTCCTCCTGGGGATCAACTCGAGTCCTCTCACCTTCGACTGGTCCCGCGAGAACGAGTCGCCCCTGACGACGGACCGCTGGTCGCACCGCATCAACTCGGACCTGTTGAGGGGACTGTCCCTGAACATGTCGCTCGACCTGTTCGAGGGTACCGGGGAGGACCGGGCCTTCGCCCCCATCCTGTCGAGCCTGACCGGCAGCTTCACGTTCAGCTCGGCCAGCGGTCTCGGAGGGTTGCTCGGACTGGGCGGCGGTGGCGGAGGGGGCGGGGCCGATCCCCAGAGTCGCCTGCGGAATGCGGCCGATTCCCGATACCGGCTGCAGAGTTTCGACGAGAATCCGGATCCGGGCGACCCCGGTCTGCGGACCGGCGGACCATGGACGCTTGCGTTGACCTATTCGCTGCAGCGCGGCCGGGAGGATCAGAGTTCGCAGGATCGGCAGTCGCTCAACGCGGTCCTTTCGCTCAATCCGAGCCCGAACTGGCGGCTCGCCTGGCGCACGACGTACAACCTCACTAACAAGGAATTCGGCGAGCACCTGATCACGCTCGACCGCGCCCTGCACCGTTGGATCGCGACCTTCATGTTCGCCCGCTCGCCGAACGGGAACTTCATCTTCCAGATGAGCGTCAGTCTCATGGACGCGCCCGATCTCAAGTTCGACTACGACCAGCAGTCGCAGGACGGCCAGGGCGGTTTCGGTTCCGGCGGCCTGGGCTCCAGGCGTTTTTGACATTCTTCGCGGGGCTCCCGACATTCCCGTGCACTTCATGCGCGGCTCGCGCGCCGAGGAGGGTATGCTCCCGACCACCGCCATCGATCTGGAACAAGTCCGCCTGCCCGTCGCGGACCGGCTCCTCGCCGTCGAGCGCGAGCTCCGCGGGATGGCGCCATCGGGATTCGAGGCGCTCGACGAGGTGGGCGACTACCTGTTCGCGCGCTCGGGGAAGCTCCTTCGGCCCACCCTGCTCCTTCTCGCCGACGGGGTAGGAGGGCGCCCCTCCCCGGATGCCGTGAAGCTGGGGGCCATCGTGGAACTGCTGCATGTCGCGACGCTCGTACACGATGATGCGGTCGATCACTCCGCGAGGCGAAGAGGCCGGCCCACCGTCAACCACCGCTGGACGCACCAGGTCGCGATCATCGCGGGAGACTACCTCTATTCGCGCGCGGTCATCGAGGTCGTCGCGCTCGGCAAGCTCGAACAGGTCGCCCTTCTCGCCGATACGGCGAACCGCATGACGATCGGGGAAATGCGGCAACTCGTCCTCCACGATGGCCTCGACTTCACGAGGGAGGACTACGAGAGGCTGTGCGAACACAAGACGGCGTCTCTGATGTCCGCGGCGTGCGAGCTCGGGACCCTGTCGGGAGCGCCGCAATACCGGGACGCCCTGCGCGCGTACGGCCACCATCTGGGGATGGCGTTCCAGATCGTTGACGATCTGCTCGACTATTCATCATCGACGCGCGTGATGGGCAAGCCGCGTGGGCAGGACCTGCAGGAACACAAGGTGACGTTGCCCCTGATCGCCGCTCTGCCCAAGATGGAGTGGGGGGAGCGGCGCGCCGTCGAAGGGCTCTTCGCGGACCCGGAACCCTCTCCCGAAGCCGTGCAGGAGATCGTGGATCTCGTCGAAGCGCATGGAGGTGTGGAGACGGCTCGCGAGGAGGCGCGGTCGCGGGTGGACCGGGCACGGGACCAGCTCCGGCGTTTACCGGCGAGTCCGTGCCTCGAGGCGTTGCGCCTCGCGGTGGATTACGTCGTCGAGAGAGTACGGTAGCGAGTGAACTTCGGAAGCAGACGCCATCGTTCCCCGATACGCCTGGTCCTCATCATCGCGGGAGGATTCGTAATAGGGGGGCTGCTCACCGAACTCGCGACGGTTACGTTGCCCCCGTCAGCGGCGCGTCAGTTCTTCATCACAACGGTCGCGGCCTCACTGCAGCCGCTTGCATTCGATCTCAAGGTGCTCGCATTCACGCTGGGGCCGATCGTCCTGCGCTTGAACGTGTTGAGCGTCGTCGGGGTCGTGCTCGTCGCCTGGTTCGCCCGGTCGCTTCTCTGACCGGGGGCCGCGGCGATGAGCCACAACCAAGGAGTCTGAGATGTTCGGTCTGAGCCCATGGGAGTTGTTGCTCGTATTCCTCGCTATCCTGCTCCTCTTCGGCGCGAAGCGGCTTCCCGAGATCGGGAGTTCCCTGGGCCGCGGGATCCGGGAGTTCAAGGGCTCGATCAAGGAGGTCGAGGGCGACGTGCGGGCCGAGATCACGGGGGACACCGCGCCTCCATCGGCCACCTCCGCCACACAGGAGACCGCGCAGGCCCGCCCCGCCAATTCGGAAAACTAGCCGATAGCAGCCCGATAGCCCGATAGCGGCGGGGACCCGGCGGGGCCGCGGGATCCCAGCCGGAAGGGCCGCGGGTTCCGCGCCGGGCGGTCGGCCCGGCAGGTCGTCAGCGGCTCGGGACCGGAGGTCCGGGGTCAGAAGCCCGGGATCATGGGCTGGGCCTCCTGCTGGAGGAGGAGCCTCGAGCGGTGATCCTCCACCGCTGTGTCTTCGCGAAGCGCAGCCAGCCACTTCTGCACGTACTGCTGGGAACGCTCGAAGCCCAGCTGCCCCACCACGGCGTCTCTGACCTCTTCGAACTCCTCCCGCGTGGCCTCTTCACGCTCCAGGACCTCCACGACGACCACCGCATCCCCGGCATCGAGGGCGCCGCTGAGTTCACCGACATCGGCCCCAAATCCGAAGCCGACCGCCTCCGTGCCCTGACCGAGTCCCGGGACGAAGTCGCCCCGGCGGAATGACCCGGTCTCTTCGACCGACCAACCAAGTTCCTCCGCCGCCTGGTCGAGAGAACTTCCGGCCGCGACCGCACCGAGCAGCCCGCCGGCCAGTTCCGCGGCTCGTTCCTTCTTCTTCTCCTCGAGCAGCTCCGCACGAATCCCGATCCCTGCCTCCTCGAACGGAATCGTGCTCTCGTCACGCCGTCCCAGGAGTTCGACCAGGTGAAAGCCCGCCGGGTTCTCGAACGAATCGGACAGGTCCCCGATCTCGCTCTCCGGGCCCAGGGCCCACTCCCTCGCCACGCCCAGTTGGCCGGCGCCCGGAACGAAGTCCACGCCGTCCAGCAACTGCACATCGGTGCGAACCGTCACGCCGAGCGAGTCGGCGGCCGTCGTGATATCCGTGCGCAGCGCAAGATCCTCAAGGTCGTCGAGGAGCGTGAACACCGAATCCTCGGTCGCGCCGGAAATCTGGAACGGGACGTAGATCTGGCGCAGCGCCAGCGAGTCGGCGCTCCGCTCATCGACCTGCAGGACATGTAGTCCGAACGGCGTCTCGACCGGATCCGTGACCTGTCCGAGGGGGGCGTCCGCGGCGACCTCGGTGAGGCGCGGGTCGAAGGCGCTCATCGGACGCTTGCCCATGAAGCCCCCCTCCGCGCCGGAGATGGAGTCCGCGGACTCCGCCATCGCCACCTCGGCGAAATCCTCGCCCCCCCGTACGCGGTCCGCGAGGGCGGCGGCCCGTTCGCGGGCGGCGAGCGAATCGGCGATGGAGGGTCGGAGCGAGATGCTGACCATGTTCACGCGGGCGCTCGCGGGCCGGATGAGTTCGTCCACGCGTTCGTCATAGACCCGCCGGATTTCGTCGTCCGACACCGAGACCTCCGAGTCCTCCACGGTCAGCGCCGGGTCGATCCGCACGAAGCGGACGCGGGCCTGCTCGTTCGTGTCCCGATAGAACCGCCAGGCTTCTTCCTCGGATACGTAAATCCCGCTCTGGACGAGCGTCTGCAGCTTCGCGCGCGGCAGGATCGAGCGGTAGTAGCCCTCGATCTGCAGCAGTTGCGTCTCATCCGTCGCCGGGTCCGTGAAGAACCGGCGGTACTTGTCGATGTCGAACTGCCCGTCCGTCTGGAACCCGGGGTAGCTCAACATCTCCTGCGGTGGCTGCGTGAAGAACGCCTGCCGAACCTCCGCATCGGTCACGCTGACGCCGAGCCGATCCAGTTCCGCCTGGATCAGCGTTGCGCTGATCAGGCTCTCCCACGCCCGTTCGGTCACGACGCGAACGTCCTCGTCCGTCATACCGCGGTCGGCCGTGCGGCTCACCGCAAGCTGGTTCTGGAGGAAGATATTCCACTCGTTGTAGCGGATGTCCTGTCCCCCGACCTGCCCCACGACGGGGTTGATCTGCCCGCCGAGGTTCCCTCCCTGCATCGCGTTGATCCCGTCGAACACCAGCCAGCCCACGAAGGCCGCGGCCATGATGCCCATCACGAGGCTCGCGCTGCCGCGCATCTTCCGCATGAACATGAGACGCCGAACCCACCTTGTCGTCTTGAATCGAGTCGCCCGAACGCGGCCGCGCCGGGGCCGGAAACGCAGGTCGAAAACGTACGCCGGCCCAGCGTTGCGGGCAACGAAAGGCGGGAGCCCCGCCGCACTCCCGCGACGTTCGTTGACAACCGAAAAAACCGGTCGGTATGTTGCCGGAGACCGGGTCGGAAGGCCCGAACCCGCCGCTATTTCTCCCTGCGAAGCCTGTGGCCGCCGACGACCAGACCGTGGAGATCGAACAACTCCTGCGCCGCGCCGAACTGGAGCCTCGGACCCACACGTTCGCGCGCCTCGCCGACCTCTACCGGCAGGCGGGAGAGCACGAACGCGCCCTGGGCGTGATCCGGGATGGCCTGAGCGAACACCCGTACTATCTGGACGCCCGCCTGCTCCACGCCCGCGTGCTGCTCGAACTGGGTCGCGACGAGGTGGCGCGGGTCGAATTCGAACACATCCTGGCGCTCGATCCGGCGAACCCGCTCGCCTGCATGGCGCTGGGCGTCAAGCGGGTCGCGACGGACGGTTCCGACGGCGCCGCTTCGGCGGACGACTGGCTGGAAACGCTCGAGGACGCGTGGCGGAACGATGGAGCCGATGCGCCGTCCGCTCCGGCGGGCGGCACGGCGAGCGCGCCAGCGGTCCCGCCGAAGGGCATCGAGACCTCGACGCTGGCCGGGCTGTATGCGAGCCAGGGCCTCTTCGACCGCGCGATCGGCGTGTACGAACAGATGCTTTCCCGCGACCCGGACAATGCAGATCTCACCGGCGCGCTCGCGGAGCTGCGGCGCCGCGCGGAGGAGGGGGGCGGACCACACTCCGGTGGCGGCGGGGCCGACTCGACGCTGTCTCCGCGCGATGTCCCGCCGGCGGCGGACGGGGCGGAGTCGGCGGACCGGGCGGCCGTCGAGGAGTCGATCGGCGAGCAGCTTCGCCGGATCCTCGATGGCGAAGCTCCCCCGGAATCGAGCTGAACGGGTGCGCGAGCCCATCCGCATCGGCGTCCTGAACGGACCGAACCTCAATCTCCTCGGGCGCCGCGAGCCCCACCATTACGGCACGCAGACGCTGGCCGAGATCGAGTCGCTCCTTGGCGAGCGGGCGGGCGCGGACAACATCTCGCTGCTGTTCTTCCAGTCCAATGACGAAGGTGAGATCGTGGACTGGGTGCAGGCGAACACCGGCGAGGTGCATGCGTGGCTCGTAAACGCGGCCGCCCTGACCCACACGAGCGTGGCGCTCCGCGACGCCCTCGCGGGCTCCGGCCGCCCCTTCGTCGAGGTCCACCTCTCCAACGTGTTCGCTCGCGAGTCGTTCCGGCATACGTCGGTTCTCTCCGACCTCGCGATCGGCGTCATCGCCGGATTTCGGGCCTCCAGCTACCTGTTCGGTCTTGAGGCGCTCGTCCAGCATCTTCGCCGGAGCGCCGAGGCGGGAACGGAGTGACGTCGCGGGAAACGCGGCGCGGTCGGCTCGAAGCGGCGATGAAGGCCGCCGGGCGCCGGTCGGTCCTCGTTACCGCCCCATCCAGCGTCCGCTACCTGAGCGGGTTCACGGGTTCCGCCGGGGTTCTCTGGATCCCTCTCGAAGGTCCGCCCGTGCTCGTCACCGACTTCCGGTACGAGGAACAGGTGCGCCTGGAGGTGGCGGGTCCCATCCGCACCCATATCGGCCGCGACGGGTGGATCCGCGGCGTCGCCGAGGTGGCGGCGGACGCCGCGGGCCCCATCGCGTTCGAAGCCGAGAGCCTCACGGTCGCCGACCACGAATCTCTTCGGGGCATGCTCCCCGATGTCGTCTTCGTCCCACTCCGCGATCTCATCGGGACATTGCGGCGGGTGAAGACCCGCGACGAAGTGGACGCCATCGAACGGGCGGTCGCCGTCGCTGAGCGGGCGTTCGATCGGTTGCTGTCGAGCGTGGAGTGGTCCGCCGCCCCGAGCGAGCGCGAGATCGCGACCGCGCTCGAGATGGAACTCCGCCGCGGAGGCTCGGATCCGCTCCCCTTCGATCCCATCGTCGCGGCGGGAGAACGCTCCGCGCTTCCCCACGCGACGCCCACGGACCGGCGCGTCGAGCCGGGCGATCTGCTCCTCATCGACTTCGGCGCCCGCGTGGACGGCTACTGCAGCGACATCACGCGCACTTTCGTGCGGGGGACGCCGGAGCCCTGGCAGGCGACCCTTCACGAGCAGGTGCTCGGGGCGCAAACGAAGGCGCGCGGGACGATCGGCAGCGGGGTCGCGTGCCGGGACGTGGACCGGGCCGTGCGGGCGACGTTCGCCAGCCACGACATGGACGGCTTCTTCGGCCACGGCACCGGGCACGGGATCGGACTCGACGTGCACGAGGGCCCCAGCCTTTCGTCCCGCTCCGAAGATATCCTCGAGCCGGGAAACGTGGTGACAGTGGAACCGGGCTTGTATCTTCCCGGACGCGGCGGCGTGCGCATCGAGGACGATGTGCGGATAGGGGAGGCAGGTGCCCGCACGCTGACCCGCCTTCCTCGCGCCCTCGTCCAGCTCTAGCAGCACGGGTACCATGGCAGATACTTCGGATTTTCGTCGAGGGATGGTGATCGAGCTCAACGGCACCCTCTACTCGATCACCTACTTTCAGCACGTCAAGCCGGGGAAGGGTGGGGCCTTCGTCCGTACGAAGTTGAAGGACGTGATGGAGGGAGGCGTGGTCGACAAGACCTTCCGCGCCGGCGAGAAAGTCAGGGAGGTGCGCCTGGAACGGCGGCCCGTGCAGTACACGTATACGGACGGCCACCTGCACTACTTCATGAACATGGAAACCTTCGAGCAGATTCCGATGTCTGAAGATCAGATCGGAGAGGACCAGCTCCAGTATCTGGAGGAGAACATGGAGTGTCAGAGCCTCACCCGTGACGGCGTCGTGCTCGCGATCGAACTGCCGCAGTTCGTCGAGCTGGAAATCGTCGAGACGGACCCCGGAGTGCGGGGGGACACCGCCCAGGGCGGGACGAAGCCGGCCCGGCTGGCGGCCGGCGCCGTGATCCAGGTGCCGCTCTTTGTAGAGAACGGCGATGTGGTGCGCGTCGACAGGACGGAAAACAAGTACATCACGCGGGTAACCTGACCATGGATTTGGACTGGCTGAAGGGACTCATCGAGTTGGTCGAGGACTCCGGCGTGGACGGCCTCGACGTCGAGCTTGTGGGCTCGGACACGGGAGACCCGACCCGGGTCAGGATCCGGAAATCCCCGCGCATCGCGGCCGCGGCGACCGTGCCCGCAGCCCCTGTCGGCGGCGTGGAGGTCGCGCAGGCTCCGGCTCCCGCGCCCGCCTCCCCGCTGGCGGAGACGGCGCCCGCGGCGGGGCTGTTCGAGGTGCTCTCGCCCATGGTCGGCACCTTCTACCGGGCGCCGGCGGCAGACGCCGACCCCTTCGTGTCCGTGGGGGACCGGGTGGAGGCCGGCCAGACGCTCTGCATCCTCGAGGCGATGAAGCTCATGAACGAGCTTCAATCGGACGTCGCGGGCGTCGTGCAGGAGATCGCGGTCGAGAACGCCGAGCCGGTGGAGTACGGCGCGCTGCTCTTCCGTATCGAGCCCGACTGAAGCCGCGGACGGGCGCATGTTCCGCAAGATCCTGATCGCCAACCGTGGCGAGATCGCGCTCCGCATCCTGCGCGCGTGCCGTGAACTCGATATCCGGACGGTAGCCGTGTACTCGGAGGCCGACCACGACTCGCTCCACGTCCGCTTTTCCGACGAGGACATCTGTATCGGGCCGCCGGTGGGCCGCGAGAGCTATCTGAATATCCCGCAGATCCTCGCGGCGGCCGAGATCACCGGCGCCGACGCCATCCACCCAGGCTACGGCTTCCTGGCGGAGAACGCCGAGTTCGCCGAGATCTGCGAACGGAGCGGTCTCGTGTTCATCGGGCCCACCCCCGAACAGATCCGCCGCATGGGAGACAAGGCGGAGGCGCGAAAGACGATGACCGCCGCGGGCGTCCCCGTCGTCCCGGGCTCGCCGGAGCCGCTCGATGACGAGGCGGAGGCGTTGGAGGAAGCCCGCCGCATCGGGTTCCCCGTCATGATCAAGGCGGCCGCCGGCGGCGGAGGGAAGGGCATGCGGGCCGCCACCGAGGAAGCGGAGTTCAGGAGCCTCTTCGCCATGGCGAGGAACGAGGCCGAGGCCAACTTCGGCGACCCGACCGTGTATCTTGAGAAACTCATCGAGCGGCCCCGTCACGTGGAGATCCAGATCGTCGGCGACCGCCACGGGCGCGTGCTGCACCTCGGGGAACGCGACTGCTCGAGCCAGCGGCGGCACCAGAAGCTCGTCGAGGAAGCGCCGAGTCCGGCCGTCACGCCGGAGCTTCGCGAGGCGATGGGGGCCGCGGCCATCCTGGGGGCGAAGGCGATCGGATATCAGAGCACGGGGACGGTGGAGTTCCTCCTCGCGCCGGACGGCGAGTTCTATTTCATGGAGATGAACACGCGGATCCAGGTCGAGCACCCCGTGACCGAACTCGTGACTTCGGTCGACCTCATCAAGGAACAGATCCGGATCGCGGCGGGCGAGAAGTTGGCCATCCCCCACCCCATCGAATTCCAGGGGCACGCGATCGAGTGCCGGATCAACGCGGAGGATCCCGAGCAGGGCTTCCGTCCGTCGCCCGGCACCGTCACGGCGTTCCACGCGCCGGGGGGTCCCGGCGTGCGCGTGGACACGCACATCTACGGCGGCTACGTCGTCCCTCCGTTCTACGACTCGCTGCTGGCCAAGCTCATCGTCTGGGGCCGGACGCGGGATGAAGCCCGGATCCGCGCCTACCATGCCCTCGAGGAGTTCATCCTCGAAGGCGTTCATACGACGGTTCCCTTCCTCCGCAAGGTGCTTGCCCATCCCGATTTCGTCTCGGGGAACATCGACACGGGGTTCGTCGAGCGGTTCCTGACCCGCCCGTGAACGGCGAGGACGCGTCAGCATGGACGACGCGTGGTGCGCGGGCCATCTTGAAGGGCGGCCGGAGCGCGGATCTGGCGGTCTGCGCGGGGCTGGATGATCTCGAGGTCGTGCCGGTCTGGCGGGACGGCGCCCTCGTTGGCTGTCGGGGCGGGGAGGATGCGTGATGGTGGATGAACGGCAACGGCGCGAGGTGCTGGGCGTCGCGCTGATCGTGCTCGGCCTCCTGGTGGCGTTCGCGCTGCTCTCTCCCGCATTCGCCGGCGGGTCCAACTGGATCGGCCCGGCCGGGGAACTGCTTCACGACAACCTCGAGCGGGCCGTTGGCGTCCTTTCGCCCCTCCTTGCGATTCCGGCGTTCATGTGGGGCCTGCATTTCCTCGGATGGGGCGATCCGACCCGGGCCCTCCGCTGGTCCATCCTCACAGTGGTGCTGCTCGCGGTCCTCCCGTCGCTTTACCGGCTCATCGCGGGACCGGGACCCGGGGCCGGGGGCGATATCGGCTGGCTGGGCGCGACCGCGGGGGACGGCCTCGCACAGGTGTTCGGCCGCCTGGGCGGCGTCCTCCTCGCCGCGGGCGTCCTCCTGCTCACGCTGTTCGTCACCATGAGGTGGTCCCTGACCGGCGCCGTGACGGCGGGGGGGCGCTCGCTCGTCCGCGGAGTCGCGGCCGCCGGCGGCGCCGTCCTCGGACTCGGCCGCTCCTTCGCCGGCGCCGCGCGGCCCTCGCGTCTTCCGCGGTCTCCGGCAAAGCCCGATCCGCCGAGCGAAGTGAAGGCAAAGGCGTCGGCCGGACGGGGCCGGGCCACGAAGAAGCGGACACCCGCGAAACCGGCGAGCGCGCCACCCGAGCCGGACCCGGCGCCGGAGGACGAGACACCGCCCATCCCGGAACTCGAGGAAGCCGGCGACCCCGGTTCCTCGGTGGTTCCGCCCCTTCGACTCTTCGACGCGCCGGTAGGGCAGGGCAGCGGCCTCGGCGTGCGCGATCTCGACCGCCTCGGCGAGATCCTCATCGAGAAGCTCGCGACCTTCCGCGTGGCCGGCGAGATCGGCGGCTGGACCACCGGCCCCGTCGTGACGCAGTTCGAGGTCGTCCCGGCGCCGGGCGTGAAGGTGGGACAGATCTCCGCGCGCGCGGACGACATCGCGCTCGCCCTCAAGGCGCCGTCGGTCCGGATCGTGGCGCCGATCCCCGGCAAGGGCGCCGTCGGCGTCGAGGTGCCCAACCCCGCTTCGGAGATGGTGCTCGTGCGCGAGATCCTTGAGAGCCCGTCGTATCGCCGGGGACGCCAGACGCTCCCGCTCGCGCTCGGCCGCGACCTCTCCGGCAAGCCGACGTGCGCGGACCTGACCCGGATGCCGCACCTCCTCATCGCGGGCCAGACCGGGTCCGGGAAATCGGTGTGCATCAACGCCCTCATCACGAGCCTGGTGTGCCGCTACACGCCGGCCGAACTCCGCCTCCTGATGGTGGATCCCAAGATGGTGGAGTTGTCCGTCTACGGAGATCTCCCGCACCTCCGCCATCCCGTCATCACGGACAACGAAGAGGCCGCCTCCGTCCTCAAGTGGGCGGTGTACGAGATGAAGCGCCGTTTCGGACTGCTCTCGGCGAACGGATGCCGGAACGTCGGGGAGTTCAACGGCCGGATCGCGCGCGGTCGCGAGGTCTTCCTCCCGAAGCGCGGCGTCATGGATGAGCCGGCGCTCTACGATGAGGGTCCGTTGCCCTACATCGTCCTCATCATCGACGAACTGGCGGACCTCATGATGACGGTACAGTCGGAGGTGGAGACGCCGCTCGCCATGCTGTCCCAGAAGGCGCGGGCGGTAGGAATCCACCTCGTGCTGGCCACGCAACGCCCCTCGGTCAACGTCCTCACCGGCCTCATCAAGGCGAACATCCCGAGCCGAATCGCGTTCCGGGTCGCGTCGAAGATCGACAGCCGCACGATCCTCGACCAGAACGGCGCGGAGAGCCTGCTCGGGAACGGGGACATGCTCTTCCTGCCGCCCGGCGAGTCCGATCCTGTCCGCATCCAGGGCGCCTACATCTCGTCCGAGGAGACGGAACGCCTTCTCGACTGGTATCGGGAGCAGGCGGAGGCGCGTGCCGAGGCCGAGAGGGCCGAGGAGGAGGCCGCTTCGGAGCGCGACATCCTCGACCTGTTGAAGGAACTGGAAGAGGAAGAGGGAGGATCGGGCGTCTCGGACGAAGGTGCCGAGGATCGCGACCCGCTGTTCCGGCAGGCTGCCGAGATCGTGATCTCCCACGCCGCGGGTTCGACGAGCCTGCTCCAGCGCCGGCTCAAGATCGGGTACGGACGCGCGGCGCGTATCGTCGACCAGTTGCACGCGGCCGGGATCGTGGGACCCGCGGACGGATCCAAGCCGCGGGAGGTGCTCGCGACCCTTGCCGATCTGGACGGCGGCGACGGCGACGAACCATGAGGCCCGTCCGCCCGCGGCCGCCTCGTTCGGGGGGGCTCGGTCCTCTCGCGGCCGGAGCCGCCGCGTGCGCCCTCATGCTGGCGTGCTCCGCCCCGGAGTCCGCGGAGGTGGCGGAGGCCCGAGCCCGGATCGAAGCCGAGTTCGGCCCGCGCGACGCCCCGCCACGAGCCGCGGCCGCCGGGAACTCGGCCGCCGCGGAGGATCCCCCCGCGGGGCAGGGCGAGCCGCCGGTCGAAGAGGCGGACGACGCGGTGGGCGCGGCGCCGAGTGAAGGCCAGGCTCCCGTCCGGACTCCGGATCCGGAGGCCCCCGATCCGGACGGGTCGCGGCCGGTAGACGAGAAGCCTGGACGCGTGGACGACGAACCTGGAAGTGTCGACGACGAACCTGGACGCGTGGACGACGAACCTGGACGTGTCGACGACGAACCCGGACGCGTGGATGTGGACTCGCTCCTCGCCTTGGCGCATTCGGCGCATGCTTCGCTCGAACGTCTCAAGGCGGCCTTCGCCCAGCGCATCGAGAACCCGCTCCTCGGCCGCACCCGCGAGGGCCGCGGAACCTGGTATCAGGAGGGACGGGACCGGTTCCGCATGGAATTCGACGAACCGGCCGGTGACATCTACGTGGCGGACGGTTCCTGTCTCTGGCTCTACGAACCCTCGCTTCACGACCAGGTCGTGGTGTCCCGCCTTGAGCAGGGCGCGGAAATTGGTTCGGTCGATATCCTCGGACGTCTGCTTTCGCAGGCGCGGACGACCTACGACGCGGTGGATGAAGGGACCGGGGAGATCGGTGGCGTGGAGACGCGCATCGTGTCGCTCACGCCGCGGGAACTCCCGGCGAGATACGTGGAGGTCCGCCTGTGGGTCGGCGTGTCCGACCGCCATGTGCGTCGCTTCCGCATTCGCGAGGAGAACCAGACCCTCCGCACCGTGACCCTGACCCCGCTCGAACCCGAGCCCCGGCTCGACCCCGCCCTCTTCGCGTACGCGCCCCCGGAGGGGGTGCCGGTCTTTCCCGACGATGTGCGATGCGGCTAGGACTCATCAGCCTCGGTTGCGACAAGAACACCGTCGACTCCGAGCGCATGCTCGCCGAACTCGTCGGCCACGGAGCCGAGCGCACCGACGTGGATGAAGCGGAGGTCATCCTCGTCAACACGTGCGGGTTCATCGACGCCGCGAAGGAAGAGTCGATCGAGACGATCCTCGAGGCGGAGCGGCTGAAACGCGCAGGGGCGTGCCGCGGCGTCGTGGCGGTCGGGTGCATGGTGGAGCGCTATCGGGAGGAGATGGCGGAGGCGCTGCCGGAGGTCGACCTCCTGCTCGGGCTGCGGGACCTCGATCGCCTCGTGCCGGAGTTGCGCGAGCGCGGACTTCTCCGGGGACCGGCGCCGGACGGGGGTGCGCACCCGGGGGAGCGGATCCCCGTCGGGGCGCGCCACGTCCGCTACCTGAAGGTCAGCGAGGGATGCAGTCACGCGTGCGCCTTCTGCGCGATCCCGCTCTGGCGGGGAAAGCACCGTTCCTTCGACCTGGAGCGTGTCGTCGCCGAGGCGCAGCGCCTCGAGGCACAGGGCGCCGTGGAGGTGAACCTGGTGGCGCAGGACCTGGCGCACTGGGGCCGGGAGGGGCGGGACGGGACGGACATCGCGACGCTCGTCGAGGCGCTGCTGCGCGAGACGTCGATCCCCTGGTTCCGTCTCCTGTATATCTACTCCGCGGGCCTGCGCGAGCCGCTCGTCGAACTGATGGCGTCCGAGACGCGGCTCCTGTCGTACATCGACATGCCGATCCAGCACGCGAGCGACACGGTGCTCTACCGCATGCGCCGGCCGGAGCGGGCCGCGAAGCTGCGGTCGAAGGTCGCGTGGCTGCGTGATACGGTCCCCGGCCTCACGCTGAGGACGACGGTGCTCGTGGGGTTCCCGGGCGAGACGGACGCGGAGTTCCGCGAACTCGTGGATTTCCTCGATGAGGTGCCGTTCGACCGGCTCGGAGCCTTCGCCTTCTCCCCGCAGGAGGGGACGCGCGCGGCCGCCATGGAGGAGAGCTTCGTGCCCGCGGATCTGGCGCGGGACCGTCTCGAGGAGGTGCTCGAGGTCCAACGAGCCGTGAGCCGCGAGCGGCTCGCCGCGGAGATCGGCCGCGAACGCATCGCCGTCGTGGATGTGCCCGCGGCCTCGGACGATCCGACGCTCGAACTCCTCTACGAGGATCCTCCGGCCGCAGCGCACCTCGGCCGGATCGAGAGCCAGGCGGACGACGTGGACGGCGTGACGGTGCTCGTGGGCGGAAACGGCCTCGTCGCCGGCTCGCTGGTGCGGGTCGAGATCGAGCGGGCGGCCGACTTCGACCTCGCGGGGCGCGTCCGGGGAGTCGTGCGCCGGGCGTCCGGGCGCGGTGAGGCCGTGCCACCCCCGGCCATCCCATCGGGGCGAGGGCTCCCCGTGCTGGGACTCGACAGCGCCTGGGGCCGATGAGCCGCGGACATCGCCAGCCATCCGCTGCCTCCGACTGGATTCGGAGGGCGCGCGACGTGATGCCGGGCGGCGTGAGCTCGCCCGTGCGGGCCTTCGGCGCCGTCGGGATGGAGCCGCTGTTCGCCGCCCGCGGCGCGGGCGCGAGGATCTTCGACGCGGCGGGGCGCGGCTATCTCGACTACGTCCTCTCCTGGGGTCCGCTCATCCTCGGCCACGCCGCCCCGCCCGTCGTCGAGGCCGTGACGCGCGCGGCTCGCGACGGGATGAGCTTCGGGGCCTGCCAGGCGCGCGAGGTCGAACTCGCCGAGCGCGTCGCCGCCTGGGTGCCCGGCGTCGAGATGGTGCGCTTCGTGAACAGCGGCACCGAGGCCACGATGTCCGCCGTGCGGCTCGCCCGCGCCGCGACGGGCCGTGACCTGATCCTGAAGTTCGCGGGCTGCTATCACGGCCACGCGGACGCTTTCCTCGTCGTGGCCGGATCGGGCGTCGCCACGCTGTCGCTCCCCGATTCGCCGGGCGTGCCGGCCGCCACCTCCGGCCTGACGCTGACGGCGCCCTATAACGACTTCGAGGCGGTGGCCGCGGTGTTCGCTGAGCACGGCGCCCGGCTCGCAGCCGTCATCGTCGAGCCGGTGGCGGGCAACGCGGGCCTCATCCCGCCCCGCGAGGGCTTCCTGGAGGGCCTCCGCGATCACTGCGACCGTGCGGGGACGCTCCTCATCTTCGACGAGGTCATGACCGGGTTCCGAGTCGCGCGGGGCGGCGCGCAGGAGCGCTACGGGGTCGCCGCGGACCTCGTCGCGCTTGGGAAGGTTCTCGGCGCCGGGATGCCGGTCGCGGCCTACGCGGGCCCGCGCGAGCTGATGCGGCGGATGGCGCCGGAAGGCGACGTGTACCAGGCCGGGACGCTGTCGGGGAACCCGCTCGGCATGGCCGCAGGCATCGCCCAGCTCGACGAACTCGAGCGCACGGACCCGTTCGCGGATCTGGAGTGGCGCGCCGCGACGCTCGTGGAGGGCATCCTGACCGCCGCTGGCGCCCGGGACATCCCGGCCTGCGGGAGCGCGCTGGGCTCGATGTGGGGCGTCTTCTTCACGGAGGGTCCGGTGTTCGACTTCAATGGCGCCCGGCGCGCGGACGCGGACTTCTTCGCCCGCTACTACCGGGCGTGCTTCGAGCGCGGCGTCTTCTTCGCCCCCTCCGCCTTCGAGGCGGGGTTTCTCTCTACCGCGCACACCGACGCGGACGTGGCGGAAACGCTCGGGGTCGTCGGCGAAGCGCTGGACGCGGCGCTGGACGCGGAGCCGGAGGCCGCGAGTTGAACTGGCGCGCGCGGATCGTCCCCGAACGGGCCACTCCGCTCCTCGTCGGCGGGGTGTTGATGGGGCTGGCCCATCCTCCCTTTCATCTCCTTGTGACGTCCTTCGTCGCGCTCGTCCCCTTCATCGTCTGGCTCGAGGGACTGCCGGCGACGGCGGAAGCCCGAAGGCAGGCCCGCAAGGGGGGCTTCTTCTTCGGCCTCGTCTACTACACACTCGTCCTCTACTGGCTCCTCGTGGCGCTCGTCTTCTACACGTGGTGGGCGTTCTTCGCCTTCCTCGCCCCGATCCTCATCCTCGCGACCTTCATGTCGTGGGTGGCGGGTGGGATCCACCTGGTGCGGACCCGCTTCCGGTGGCCGGTCTACGTCGTCTTCCCCGTCTTCTGGACCGCCGGGGAGGTGCTGCGAGCCCACCTCCTGGACGTCTCCTTCCCCTGGATGCAGTTCGGCGACACGCTCTCGGCCTATCCCATCCTCGTGGGCGCGGCCGACCTCGTGGGCTCCCGCGGGCTTTCCTTCTGGCTCGCGCTCGCGAACGCGCTCGTCGCGTCGGGGTTCCTGGCGTACCGGGCCGGGGGTTGGCCTGCGCTGCGGCGGCCGGCGACCGGATTCCTGCTCGTGCTCGCCCTCCCCATCGCCTATTCGGTGGCCCGCTGGCAGACGCTGGACGTGCGTCCCGTGGCCCGGGTCGGGGTCGTTCAGCCCAGTGTCCCGCAGCACCTGCGCAACACGGATCGCGCCGCCTCGACCGACAGCGCCTTCCGTTCCACGGCGACGCTGATCTCCGGGTGGGCGGGTCGGGAGCGCATGGATCTCGTGATCTTTCCCGAGACGATGCTCGGGTCGGGCATCTTCGATCCGCTCCCCTCCTACCCCTATGACGGGTGGCCGGAGGCGCGCGCCTGGGCGGAGGGGATTGCCGAGGCGCTCGACGCCGAGGTGGCGGTCGGGGGGCGCGGGGCGGACGATCTCGGAGACGGAGAGTACCAGCCGTTCAACTCCGCCTTCCACCTCCGCCCCGGCGCAGGCGTCGTCAACCGCTATGACAAGCGCTTTCTCGTGCCGTTTGTGGAGCGGGTGCCGTTCATGCCTCCCGAATGGTTCCAGGCCATCCCCTATGCGGGGGGGAACTTCGGCATCGGCGAGTGGCAGGCCCCGATCGAGATCGCCACGGAGGGCGGAAGCGCGGCGTACGGGACGATGATCTGCTACGAGTCGATCTTCTCCCCGCTGGCGCGGCACTACCGGCGAACCGGCGCGGACTTCCTCGTCAACATCACGAACGACTCCTGGTTCGGCCGCGACGCGTGGTGGAGCCGTTCGAGCGCCCTGTGGCAGCACCCCGCGCACCTCGTCATGCGTTCCATCGAGACGCGGATGGGCGCGGCGCGCTCCGGAAACACCGGGATCTCCAAGATCGTCGATCCGTTGGGGCGCGTGTCGCACCGCACCGAACTCTTCGAGCCCGCGTCCTTCGTGGCGGACGTGTCGACGACGGATGAGTGGACCGTGTACGTGCGCTTCGGCGATGTCGTGGGGACTCTATCGGCTCTGGTGGCCCTTCTTGCCCTCGGCACGTCTATCCTGAAGGATCGCAACCTGCGCGGCCGGGTGCGGCGCGGAAGTTCGAGAGAGACGGCGGATTCGGTAAGCGGGAGCGCATGACACGGAGGATGGAAGGGAAGGGCGGGCGACGGTTCGCCGGGCGTGGCGCTTGGCGGCTGCTCGCCGCATTGGCGTGTCTCCCGGGGGCGGAGGGCGTGGCAGCGCAGGTCCCGGACACCGTGTCCCGGGATACGGTCTCCTTCCGGCTTCGCGAACTCCGCATCGAGGCGCTGCGGCCGGTCGCCAGCGTCTCGGGCGCAAGCGCGGTGCGCCTCAGCCTGCAGTCCCCGCGCGTGGCTGCCGTCCCCCTGCTCGAGGAGGCGTTGCGCGAAATCCCATTCCTGCAGGTGCGGGAGAACTCGCGCGGCGAGGCCCAGCCGACGCTGCGGGGGACCGAATCGCGCCAGCTTTCCGTGCTCGTCGACGGGGTGCCACTGACGCTCGGCTGGGACGCGCGCACGGACCTTTCGCTTATTCCGGTCGACGCGGCGCGCGAGATCCAGCTCTTCCGGGGCATCTCCTCGGTCCTCCACGGTCCCAACGTCCTCGGCGGCGTGGTCTCGATCGAGATCGGACACGGGAGCGTGGACCCGGACCGGCGGCTCAACGGGATGCAGGGCGGCATGGACGCCACCGGCGCGGCGTTCGGCGGCGTGCGCCTCGGACGCACGTGGAGTTCGGGGGACGGCGGCGTGTCCGTGCAGGCGGGCGGCGCTTACCGGACGCGCGACGGCGTACCCCTTCCCGGCGGGGTCGTTCAGCCGGCCGCGCCCGACCCGGACCGGCGTCTGAACAGCGACCTCGACCATGTGAGCGCCTTCTTCACCGGCCGGGCCGAATCGGAAGGGGGCGCCTGGGTCTCCATGTCCACCTTCGGGTATCGGGCCGAGAGGGGGGTCCCGCCGGAGCTCCATGTGATGGATCCGCGACGCTGGAGGATGCCGGAGACGAAGCGGGCCGTAGGCACGGTCTCGGCCGGCACCGGGTGGGGTCGCACCCCCTTCGGCACGGGGGATTTCGAGGTCAGCATCGGGGTCGACGTCGGCGACGCGCAGATCGACGAGTTCGAGACGCTGGCCTACGAGGACGTTACGGGGCAGGAGTTCGCGGACGACCGCACCCTCACCTTCCGCGGCCTGTCCGACCACGAACTCGGCGAAGGGGTCGTGCGGACGGCCTTCACGGTGGCCGAGACTCGCCACGTCGAGCGTCTCGTGCCCGGCGGAGAGTCCACCTTTCGCCAGCGCCTGTTCAGCCTCGGCGGCGAGGTCGAGTTGCCCCTTGCGGGCCCCGGCGCGGGGTTCTGGTCGGGCGCCCGCATCAGCCTGGGGGCGAGCTGGGACCGCGGCAGCACGCCGGAGACGGGAGGGCGCGAGGCGCGCGAGACGATCGACGACTGGGGGGCGCGCCTCGGGGGGTCCGCGCAGATCGCACCGCGCGTTCGCTTCCACATGGGGGCGAGCCGCCGCGTCCGCTTCCCGTCGCTGCGGGAACTGTATTCCGGCGCGCTCGGCCGCTTCGTCCCCAACCACGAACTTGCGCCGGAGGTCCTCCGCGCGGCGGAGGGCGGCGTCACCGGGACGGTGCAGGCGTTCGGGGCGGAGGTCGAGGCGCAGGCCGTGCTCTTCGTCCAGAGTTTCTCGAATGCGATCGTGCGCACGGGGCTCGGGGACGGGAGGTTCCGGCGGGAGAATCGGCGTCGCGTGGCCGCGGCCGGGATCGAGCTTCTCGGCGACGCGCGGTGGGGCGATGTCTCGCTGGGCGGCGACCTGACGTGGCAGAACGTGAACGTCACGGACCGGCGGTTCGAGGGCCGCAGGCTTCGCGCGGAGTACCAGCCCGGGATCGCCGTGGGAGCGCACGTGGAGGGCCCGCTCCCCGCCGGTTTCCGGGCGCGGGTCGCGTTGGAGGCGATCGGACGCCAGTACTGCGTCGATCCGGATTTCGACGCCGACATCGACCTCGACCCGACGGCCCGCGTTGACCTCGTCGTGAGCCGGGAGTTTACGGTCAGCGGACCCTTCCGGACGCTGCAGACCTCGCTGTCGCTGGACAATCTCGCGGACGCGACGGTCTTCGATCAGTGCGGACTGCCGCAGCCCGGCCGTCTGCTGCGGCTGCAGTTCCGGCTCTTCTAGTGTCGACGCCAGTCGCGAGGTCGAGATTGCGCGTCGCATACAGCGCCGGGTATACCGTGCCGCTGCCCGAGGGTCATCGATTCCCGATGGGGAAGTTCCTCGCGCTCAGGCAGATCCTCGAACGTGACGGGATCATCGGGCCGGAGGACGTCGTCGAGCCGGAAGAGGCCGCCTGGGAGGACTTGGCGCTCGTGCATACGCGGGCGTACCTCTACAAGCTTCGGCATGGGACTCTCGGGCGCGCGGAGGAACGACGCCTGGGGCTCCCGTGGTCGCCCGCGCTCGTGCGGCGGTCGCGGCTCGCGGTCCGGGGCACGGTCAATGCGGCGTGGATGGCGCTGGAAGATGGAGTGGCGGCGAACCTGGCCGGAGGCACGCACCATGCATTTCCGGATCACGGAGAAGGGTTCTGCGTCCTGAACGACGTGGGCGTCGCCGTCAGGGTGCTGCGTCGCGGCGGGTGGATTCGTCGTGCGCTCGTCGTGGACCTCGATGTACATCAGGGCAATGGCACCGCAGCCGTGTTCGCCGATGACCCCGACACGTTCACCTTCTCCATGCACGGGGCGGGGAACTACCCGTTCCGGCCCACCCCGTCGGATCTCGACGTCGCCCTGCCCGATGGGGCAGGAGACGACGAGTACGAGGAGGCGCTGCGGCGGTTCCTTCCCGAAGCCGTGACTCGATCGCGTCCCGACCTCGTGTTCTACCTCGGGGGCGTGGATGTCGTCGCCGGCGACCGCTTCGGGCGCCTCGCGCTCTCTCGCGCCGGGCTGGAGCGAAGGGAGCGGTGGGTCATCGGGACGTTGCGCGGGGAGGGGTTCCCGCTCACGCTCCTGCTGTCGGGCGGATATGCGGCCACGCCCCGACGGACGGCGGAACTTCACGCGATCGCGCACCGGACGGCGCTCGAGGTCGAAGTGCGGCGTGAGGACGGCGGAGTGAGGAGTGATGGCGTGAGGGCGACAGCATGAAGGCGGCGCGCCACTCCCGCGGGAAGCGGGCGGAGGAGGCGCTCGAAGCCGCGCGCGGTACGGGTTATTTCGCCAGCGTGACGTTGCGTTTGCCGAGCATCGAGCCCGAAGCGGTACTCGCCTCGCCGCCGGTCGGCGTGCGCGGCTTCTGGCAGAGCGGCCCGCACTGGATCGCGCATGCGGGCGCCGCCGCCGAGATCGACAGCCGCGAGGGGGCGCAGGGACCCCCGCCTGCGGATCTCATCTCTTGGCTGCGGGGGCGCGCGGCGAGACTGTTCTCGGAACCGTGGGTCCTCGACCTGGACGGCGAGGCGAGGCGGCCGCGTTTGCACGGCGGTTTCGCCTTCGACCCCGTGTGCCGCGCGGATCGGGAGCCGGGCTTCTGGGAGGCGTTCCCGAGTGCGCGCTTCGTGCTGCCGGCGTACGAAGTCGAGGCGGACGAACGTGGTGCGTGGCTGACGGTGACGCGCCGCTTCGCGCCCGGCACCTCCGGCGATCAGGCCATCGATCGACTCCGTCGGCGCGCGATGCGTACCCGCGAACAACTGGCCCGGCTCGAGCGCCACGGGGCGGCGCCGGGGCCCGTCCCGTCCGCGACCGCCATCGAGGAACTCGTGGATCGCCGGCAATGGCAGCGCGCCGTCAACGAGATCCTCGACGAGATCCGCTCCGGCCGGGTCCGAAAGGTCGTGCTCGCGCGTTCCATGGACATCACGCTCGGGAGGCTGCCCGACTCTGCCGCCGTTCTCACCGCTCTGCGCACGGCGAACCCGCTCGCCCACCTCTACCTGATGCAGTTCGCGCGCGACCGCTTCTTCGTCGGCGCCGCCCCCGAGTTGATCGGTTCGCTGCGCGGCCGGCGCTTTCGCACGATGGCGGTCGGCGGGTCGACGCCGCGCGGCGCAGATCCGGCATCGGACGCCTGGCTTGGCCGCCAGTTGATCGACAGCCGCAAGAACCGGGAGGAACACCTCGTCGTGGTCGAGGACATCGTCGACCGGCTGCGTGAGGTCGGTGTCCGGATCGGAGCGATCCCGAAGCCCGCCCTCCTGCGCCTGCCGCGGATCCAGCACCTGCGCACGGACCTCGAGGCGGAGATCCGGCCCGGGACGCACATCCTGTCGCTGGTGGAGACACTCCATCCCACCGCAGCCGTCTGTGGCGATCCCCGCGCCGGGGCGCTCGACATCATCCGTGCGCACGAGACGGAGAGTCGCGGCTGGTACGCGGGTCCGGTCGGCTGGTTCGACGAAGACGGCAACGGGGAATTCGCCCCCGCGCTGCGCGGCGGCGTAGCCAGGGGTCCGCTGCTCCGGCTCTACGCTGCGGCGGGCCTCGTGAGCAATTCGCGGGCTCCGGCGGAATGGGACGAAACCCGGGTCAAGCTGCAGACGATGCTCGCGGCGCTCGGCGTGGCGCGGATGCGGTGAGCCGGGCGGCGGCCGCGCCCAATCGGAACGCGCTGTGGGCCCGGGCGCTGGTCGACGGGCTCGCCCGCCGCGGAATATCGCACGCCTGCATCGGTTCCGGATCCCGCTCGGCCCCGCTCGTGGAAGCGCTGGCCGCGGACGACCGGTTCACGCTTCACCCGCACGTGGATGAACGGGGCGCCGCCTTCTTCGCCCTGGGCGTGGGCGCGGCGAGCGGACGGCCGGCGGCGGTCGTCACGACGTCCGGCACCGCCGCGGCCAATCTCTTTCCGGCGGTGGTGGAGGCGAGCCAGAGCGAGATCCCTTTCCTCGCGCTGACGGCGGACCGGCCGGCGGCGCTGAGGGGCACGGATGCGAACCAGACGATCGACCAGCGGGATCTCTTCGGCCGCTACGCCCGGCGATCCATCGACCTCGGGCTTCCGGAGCCGACCGCCGCGGGGCTCGCCCGGCTCGGAGCCGCGGTGGAGGCGACGTGGCGCGCGGCCGTGGGGGCTCCCGCGGGACCAGCGCACCTGAACGTTCAGTTCGCGAAGCCGCTCGAGCCGGTTCACGTGCCGGGCGACGTGCCCGCCGGTCTTGAACCGCGCCTCCCCGGCTCCCCGACGCCCGGCCACGAGCCCGGGGCCGTGCCGCCGGACGCCGGAGGCGAACTCGCGGCCCTGCTGCGGCGTGCGCGGCGACCGCTCATCGTCTGCGGTCCCAACCAGCAGCCCGAGATCGGCCGCGCCACCCTGACGCTGGCCGCCCGGGCCCGCGCTCCGCTCGTGGCCGATCCGCTCTCCGGCGCCCGCTTCGGCCGCGGTGCCGAGCGCTGGACGATGGGCAGCGCCGACCTCTCGCTGCGTGCCGATGAAGTCGTCGCGGCATTGCGTCCGGATCTGGTCGTTCGCGTCGGACGCGCGCCGACCTCCGCCGCGGTCTGTCGCTACCTGGAGCGGCACGCGGACGCGCCCCAGTTCGTCCTAGACGCGACGCACCGCTGGCGGGACCATCTCGCCACGAGCGCGCGACCGCTGGCCGGCGATCCCGTAGCGACCCTTGAGGCCGCCGCCGCAGCCGTCTCCGAAGAGGCGGAAGAGGCTTGGGTCGGGTGGTGGCGGGCGGTCGACCGAGCGGCGCGCCTCGCGGTCGAACCGTCGCTGGCGGAGACGTGGTTCGAGGGCGCCGTCGCCGACGCCATGGCGGAGGGCCTCCCGGAAGGGACGCCCTGGCTCATCGGCAATTCGATGCCGATTCGCGACGTTGACGCCTTCACGCGCGCAACAGATCGACCGCTTCGTCCCCTCGGCCTTCGGGGCGCGAGCGGGATCGACGGCAACGTGAGCGCGGCACTCGGTGCGGCGGCCGCTGCGGGACGGCCCGCGGCGGCGCTCGTGGGCGACCTCACGCTGCTTCACGATGCAGGGGCGCTGCTCGCCGATCGTCCGCCCCGCATCTCGCTCCACCTCGTCGTCATCCAGAACCGCGGCGGCGGCATCTTCCACATGCTGCCGATCCGCGAACACGACCCGCCCTTCACCCCCTACGTGGTCATGCCCCAGTCCGTCGATCTGGGCGCGGTTGCCGCCGCCGCCGGAATCCCGCACCGTCTCGTCTCGTCGGCCGCCGAATTACGGGAGGCCGTGAAGGTGCCGGGCCCGGAATCGGAGGGCCGGGGCCTCCGCCTCACCGAGGCGTGCATCGAGCGTGAACACAACTGGCAGCAGCGCACCGCCGCGATCGAAAACGCGAAGGAGGCGGCGCGCCGCGCGATCTGAGGGAGAACCCGCGATGGCAGAGACCTTTTCCCCCCCGGAAAGCGGCGTCGACTGGGAGCCGGCCGGCGAATACCGGGACATCACCTACCACAAGAGCGATGGGATCGCCCGCATCGCCTTCAACCGGCCCGAGGTGCGCAACGCGTTCCGTCCCGACACGCTGTTCGAGATGTACGAGGCGTTTCAGGACGCGCGCGACGACGAGGGGATCGGCGTCGTCCTCCTCACGGGCAACGGACCTTCGAAGGACGGGAAGTGGGCCTTCTGCTCCGGCGGCGACCAGCGGGTGCGCGGGACGGCCGGATACGTGGGGAAGGACGGCGTCGCGCGCCTCAACGTCCTCGAGCTCCAGCGTCTCATCCGCTCGATGCCGAAGCCCGTCATCGCGCTCGTCGCCGGGTACGCGATCGGGGGCGGGCACGTGCTGCACGTCGTGTGCGACCTCACGATCGCGGCGGACAACGCCGTGTTCGGGCAGACGGGGCCGAAGGTGGGGAGCTTCGACGGAGGGTTCGGTTCCTCGTACCTGGCGCGGTCGGTGGGCCAGAAGAAGGCGCGCGAGATCTGGTATCTGTGCCGGCAGTACGGAGCGGAGGAAGCCGAGCGGATGGGGCTCGTGAACAAGGTCGTACCGCTGGCGCAGATGGAGGCGGAGGGGGTCGACTGGGCGCGCGAAATCCTCGGGAAGAGCCCGCTGGCGATCCGGTGCCTGAAGGCGGCGATGAACGCGGACTGCGACGGCCAGGCCGGGCTCCAGGAACTGGCCGGTCACGCGACGATGCTCTTCTACATGACCGAGGAGGGCCAGGAGGGGAAGAACGCCTTTCTCGAGAAACGCGCGCCGAACTTCAGACAGTACCCTTGGCGTCCATAACGCCCGGGAGCGCGGGCGCGTGGATCGCCGGCGCGCGCCTGCGCACGCTGCCGGCCGCGGTAGGGCCCGTGCTCGCGGGCGGCGGGTTGGCATGGAAGGACGGTGGTTTCGCCGTTGCGCCCTTTCTGGCGGCGCTCGTGGCCGCGCTCCTGATTCAGGTCGGCACGAACTTCGCGAACGACTATTCCGATTTCGCGCGCGGTGCCGACACGGCCGACCGGCTCGGCACGCCGCGGGTGACGCAGGCCGGTCTCCTGACCGCGGCCGCCGTCCGGCTCGGGGCGGCGGTCTCGTTCGCGCTCGCCGTCGCGATCGGCGTCTATCTCGCGCTCGTGGGCGGATGGCCGGTCGTGTGGATCGGCGTGGGCTCGATCCTGCTGGCGGTCTGCTACACGGGCGGGCCGTGGCCGTACGGCTACCACGGGCTGGGCGATCTCGCCGTGTTCATCCTGTTCGGCCCGGTCGCGGTGGCCGGCACGCATTACGTGCAGCTCTCCCGCTGGGCGCCCGAGGCGCTGCTCGCGGGGCTCGGCGCCGGGGCGCTCGCCACGGCGATCCTGGTGGTGAACAACCTGCGCGACATGGCGACGGATGCCGCGGCGGGGAAGCGCACGCTGGCCGTGCGGATCGGTCCGTTCGCGACGCGGGTCCAGTATTCGCTGCTCGTCGCCGTCGCCATCGCCGTGCCGCCCGTCGGCGTCATGGCGGGGTGGTGGCCGCCGGGGGCGTTGCTCGCGTCGGGCGCGGTGCTGCTCGCCGTCGCTCCGCTGCGCGTCGTGTGGACGTACGAGGACCCACGGACGCTGAATCCCGCCCTCGCCGCTACGGCGAGGACGACCGGGGCCTACGGCCTCCTGTTCGCGGTCGGCTGCCTGTGGTGAACGAGCCGGCGACTCCCGCCCCCTCGTCGTCCTTCTCGCTCGTGTCGCGCGACCGGGGGTGGTCCGCCGCGGAGATCCGTGCCGCGGGCGAGACAGTGGCCGCGATCCTGGAGGAAGAGGGGGTTACGGCGGGGGCCGTCGTCGCTCACCAGTTCCCGCTGGATCCGGCCGGCGTGGCCGCCCTTGCCGCGATCGCGCCGGAAACCGCCTCGGGGGGCGGCCGGGTGCTCGCGCTCGCGCACGCGGAATGGACGCCGCATGAGCGGGACGCATTCGTCGCGGCGCTTCAGCCGGCCGCTGCGCTCACGGGGAGGGCTGCGGCGTGGCCGACTTCCGGGTGGAGATCACGGACGCTCGCGGTCCCCGGGATCGGAGAGATCGTCCTGCATCTTCGGGATTCCGCCCCGCCCCATCCCGCCCCGCCGGCAGCGCCTCCGGGGCGGGCGGATCTCTCCGGGACCGGCGTCATCCTCCCCACATCCGGAACCGAAGGTCTGCCCCGCTTCGTCGTCCACGAATGGCGCTCGCCGCGCGCGAACGCCATCGCTTCGAACGAGCGTCTCGGGTTCCGCGCGGGCGACCGGTGGCTCGCGACGCTGGCCTGGGCGCACGTGGGGGGGCTCGCCGTGCCGCTGAGGGCCGCGGCCGCGGGCGCCACGGTCGTGCTGGCGGGGCCGCGCTTCGACGCCGCCTCCGTCGCCCGGGCGCTCGGCGAACTCGCCGTGACGCACGTCTCGCTCGTGCCGGCCATGCTGCACGGGCTGCTGGCCGTCGGCGCCCGGCCGCCGGGCTCTCTGCGCGCCGTCGTGCTGGGCGGCGCGGCGACCCCGCCGGATCTGGCGGAGCGGGCCCTGTCCGCCGGGTGGCCGATCGCGCTGACGTACGGATTGACCGAGGCGGGGTCGCAGGTCACCATGGCCACGCCCGCGGAGGTGCGCGCCGGCGACCGGTCGGCCGGCGTCCCGCTGACCGGCGTCGAAGTGCGGATCCGCCCGCCCGGCGATGCGGCCGCGGGGCCGGCCGGCGCGCCGGCCCCGGGCCACATCGAGGTGCGCGGCGACACGCTGTTCCGCGGATACGTCGGAGAGCCCGCGCGGCCCCCCGGCGCCTGGTTCGCGACGGGCGACCTCGGTCGCCTCGACGCGCGGGGTCGCCTGGAAGTGACGGGGCGCCTGCGCGACCGGATCGTGAGCGGAGGCACGAACGTCGACCCGGCCCAGGTGGAGGCCGTGGTCGCCGCCCACCCGGAGGTCGGCGAAGCCGCCGTCATCGGCATGCCGGACCGCCGATGGGGGCAGGTCGTGGTGGCTGTCGTCGCCGGGGAGGATCCCGACCTCCCCGCCCGTCTCGACCCGTGGTGCCGCGAACGGCTGTCGGGTCCGCGCGTGCCCCGCCGCTGGAAGGTGCTGGACCGTCTCCCCCGGACGGCGACCGGCAAGGTGGACCGCGCAAAACTGCGGATTGACCTGAGAGGCGGATGATGCAACGACCGAAGACGGCACTCGGCTGCCAGAAGAGTCGGTTCGCGCTCGAAGAGGGTGCGCATTTCCTCAACTGCGCCTATCTCGGGCCCCTCCCGCGCGCGGTCGCGGCGGCGGGGGTGGAAGGGATTCGCGGCAAGTGCTCGCCGACCCCCTTTCCGAGCGAGCGGTTCTTCACGGACTGCGACCGCGCCCGGGACCGCTTCGGGCGCCTCGTCAACGCGCCGCCGGAGCGGATCGCGCTCGCACCTTCCGCGTCTTACGGCATCGAGGTCGCGGCCCGGAATCTCCCGCTCGAACGGGGACAGAACATCGTCGTCCTCGGCGAGCAGTTCCCGAGCAACGTCTACGCGTGGCGGCGCCGCGCGGCGGCCCGCGGCTGCAGGATCCGAACGGTGGACCGCCCCAGCCCGCCCCCGTCCGCCGCGCTCTGGAACGAGCGGTTGCTCGAAGCGATCGGACCGGAGACCGCCGTCGTCTCCCTCCCGCACTGCCACTGGACGGACGGAACCCGGATCGACCTCGAGGCGGCGGGGGAGCGGGCGCGGGAAGTGGGCGCCGCGCTCGTCATCGACGGCTCGCAGTCCATCGGCGCCGTACCGTTCGACGTAGAGCGCTTTCAGCCCGACGCGTTGATCACCGTCGGGTACAAGTGGCTCCTGGGGCCCTACTCCACCGCCTTCGGGTACTACGGTCCCCGCTTCGACGACGGCACGCCGCTCGAGGAAACGTGGATCTCGCGCAGCGGTTCGGAGGATTTCCAGGGTCTCGTCGACTATACGGACGAATACAGGGAAGGGGCGGCGCGCTATGACGTGGGACAGACATCCAATTTCATCCTCGTTCCTATGCTCGTCGAGGCGCTCGACCTGATTCTCGACTGGGACCCCGCCCGCATCCTCGACTATTGCCGCGCCCTCCTGTCCGGCCTCGCCGATGAACTGCGTCGCCGCGGCTGGGCGATCGAGGACGACGAGTGGCGGACCGGAAACATCCTCGGCGTGCGCCTGCCCGCGGGCTGCGACCTCGCGGAGGTGGACGCCCGCCTCGCCGAGGCCCGCGTCTACGCCTCCCTGCGCGGCGATGCCCTGCGCGTCTCGCCGAACGTCTACAACGAACCGCGCGACATCGACGCCCTCCGACAGGTGCTGGCGACCTACAACTAGCTGACGGACCCTCACCCGTCGCCGCCATCGTCTTCATCGCCATCCCTGAAGTCGTGGCCCCCACCCCCGAACCTGCCATCCTGCCACGGATATTTCTAAACGCCTTGTACGAAAGAAGTTGCGCTTCGATGCCTCCCGGAAACAGGGGGGCATACCCACCAAAAAAAGGAGCTTGTGGAACGAGTGCCGCACGCATAAAAAGTACCCGCGTCCGGAATGCGGAAGCAGCCGCGTCACGACGGCGTGGACCAACACGACAACTCCCTTCTTCCCACGTGGCTTGCCGAATGAACCCGCTGCCCAAACGGAACACCGTCGGGACCAGGGCCCTGAATCACGTAAGCAGCGAGCCCGAGGTCTGGTGGCTCCACCGGACTGCGCCGTTCCGCACCGATGGCGACCCGGTCGTGCTCCTTCGTCGGCTTGGGAACATCGTAGCCTCCATGCCCCGCACCGAGATCGTCACGGCGATCGATGGATACATGCATGCCGTCTGCCGAACCCGGCTCGGGTACCGGGACGATCTGGAGTTCCGGTGGTCCCCGGCTGACGGCGTCATCCACGTGACATCGACGTCCCGCGTCGGCAACTTCGATTTTGCCATGAACCGCCGGCGCGTCTGGCGAGTTCGCTGGAGACTCGGGGTATGGCCGTGGCGAAGCCGTCCACGCGCACAGGTGCGCTACGTTGAGTGTCCGGGGCGCGCCGGCCTCTCAGTCCGGTGGGCGGGGGAGGCCGCGCAGGATTCGGAGCCCGGTCTCGTCCCCGGCCCCGCTCGGCACCTCCGTGCCGGCCCCGTCGCGGACGATGCTGCGGACGCGTCCGGTGGCGCGGTCGATGAGCAGCGCGGCGCGGCCCCCGCGAGTCCGGTCCACCGAGACGGACCCTGACGGGCCGCGGAGCGTGAGACGGTCCAGCGTCTTCGCCCAGACGGGGTCGAAGGGGATCGCGAAGGCGAATGCGCGGTTCTCTTCACCGATCCCGTGGGCGATCGACGTCGGCGTGAAGCTGAGCGAGAACAGGGTTCGTCCCGCTGTGTCTTGGCCCGTCAGGCGGTACGGGCCGCCCGACGAGGGAAGGCGCGCGGCCGTCGGATAGGCGAAGGCGGGTTCCAGCCGAAGTTGGCCATCGTCGACCCCGCCCCAGAGAAGGAGCATGTCGCCGCTCCCGCTTCGGCGATCCGCCGCGTGTGCGAAAGCCGAGCTCCCGGCGCTTCCGTCCCGCGCGAGGCGGAATTCCAGCATCCTGGTGAAGCTGTAGTCGCTGATCCACTGGGGATAGCAGTAGGACATCAGATCCCGGTATCCCTCCGGGTTGAACAGGTGCCCCGGGCCCGTCCCGGCGCCGCCCCCATCCCCGAAATCGTATCCCCACACGCCGATGCGGCCATCCGGCCACGGATAGTCGGCGTCCACCGCCCCGGGGTTGGTGACGGGCTCGTCGCAGGGCGTGTGCGGGCGCCCGAGGTTGTGCCCCAGCTCGTGCGCGAACACGAGGCGGAGACGGCCCGTCCTCTGCAGCAGGCCGTCCGGACCGTGTGAGGCCGTCAGGGAGCTTCGCCCGGCCAGCATCCCGAGGCCGTCGATCCAGTACGCGTCCGGGTGCCGCGCAAGGGGCTTCGGAACTCCGAAAATCCCGGCGTAGTGCTCCCGATGGTCCTCCGCTTCCATCATCCGGAGCAGTTCGATCTCACGGATGAGGCCGACGACTCCGGCCCGCGAGGTGTCCGCCCACGTGTGGTATGGTTCGCGAAGCGCCACGTGCAGGTCGCCGATGGGCAGGACCGTGCGGGCGTAGCGCAGTACGCTCCCCGAGACGGCCGACCCCGCCCCCGTGGCCGCCGCGGCGAGGTCGCTCGCGAACGCCGCCACGAGCGGATTCACGTCCCGGTTTTCGTCCGAATGGTACTGCACGGGCACGAGCGTCACGCGCAGCGGGGGCATCCGCCGAACGGCGAGGTCGTACCGGCCCTCCGTTGGGAACCGGGATCGGCTCGAGGAGGTCAGGGGGAGCGCGCCGTCGGGATCGAGTGCCACGGTCATGCTCACGCCCGGCTGCAGTACGTGGCCCGGCACGACGGCGTTGAAGGACCTTTCGAGCCGACTCTCGTCGACCGCGAGCGGAATACCTCCGCCGGGGGGATCGAGCTCCGTCCGGTACGTCTCGACTCCGTCGCGGAAGAAGGTCGCGGTGGCTCTCGGCCGGAACCCGTTGACTTCGTCCGCGGTCGCGAAGACGCGAAGGAAGGCGCGCCGGTTCGCGATCAGCGGTACGCCGCCCTCCAGGTCCTGCGCCGCTTGCGTGAGATAGGCATGGGGCACGGACAGCGTGAGCGAAGCGGGGTTGGACACGACGAGCGGGTCGCCCGCGACGAGATCGAACCCGTCGCAACGATCCGCACAGGCCTCGGCCAACGCCTCTTCCGTGCCGACCGTCACGGAGACCGGGGAATCGGCGGCGTCGCCGGGAGTGAGCGTCACGGCGGCGCTCGCCGTGGTGCCTGCCCGCACCAGGACCGAGTCGACCGAGAGCATACCCCCATGCGCAAGCAGCGGGAGCCGGACATCGAAGGGTGCGCCCTCCAGTATCCGGGCCTCGAGCGTGGCGGGTCCCGGAGCCGTCGGGTCCTCGTGGTCTGTTCGGGCCAGCCGCACGGGGAAGGCGAAGGCGGTCTCGTTCCCCCCCAGGCTCAGCCGTTCCAGGCTCCGGAGGCCTTTCAACGCGCCGGAGGGCAGGGCGCGCAGTTCGTTATCCTGCAGAAACAGTTCTCGCAGGCCGGCGAGATCGCCGAACACGCCCGCCGGAAGCGCCTGCAGCCGATTGTCGACCAGGGAGAGCCATTCGAGCCTGCGGAGGCCGGCGAACACACCCGGAGGCAGGTCGGCGATCAGGTTTCCCGCGAGATTGAGCACTTCCAGACTGGAGAGATCGGAGAACGCCCCGGGGGGAAGGGTTCCCAACCGGTAGTCCTGGAGCGAGAGCCATTCCAGGCCGGAAAGGGCGCTCAGGTCGGCCGGGCGCAGTCCGCCGCGGACGGCTCCGGTTCGCGCCTCGAGGCCGGGCTCGCGCGGCCTGATCCTCAGGGAGCGGAGTTCCGCCAGCGCCTGGCCATCGGGGGCGGTACAGTCGTCGGCCCGGAGCCCCCGCACGATCGCGTCGCGCACGGCGGCCGTCCGGTCGCATACCCCCTCCCGGATGACCACCGTGGCGCTCGACGGAGGGGCGAGCACGAAACCGCTCCCGCTCGCGGGCCGACCGAGAGCCAGGGTGAGGACCTCCCGGGGCGGCTCGATCTCATCGTCGTCGGCGATGCGGATCTCGATGACGGCGCCGCTCGCTCCCGCCGGGACTTCGACCTCGCCCTCGCCCGCGTCGAGCACATCCGCCGAATCCGCGTCATGCGTCAGCCGCGTGTCATCCACGCCCAGTGAATAGCGCAGAGCCAACGGCGATGCCGCGGCCTCGTCGAGCACGACTTCGACGCGCGCGATGCCGCCCTCCCGCGTCTGCGCCACGCCGAGGGAGAAGGCGACCCCGGCCCCGACCGTCGCCTCGAAGCGCTGCGCGACCGCAAGCCCGCCGCCGTCGCGGGCCGTGACTTCCAGGGTCGCCGACCCCGGCGCGACCCCTTCCACGGTCACCCGATCTCCGGCAACCGTGACGCGGGCCACCCGGGCGTCGAGCGACCTCGCGGCGAACGTCAGTTCGTCGCCGTCCGGATCCCGGAACCAGGCGGCGGCGTCGATGACCGCCGGATGCCCGAGCCGTACGTCGATGTCGGGGAGGGCGTCCACCGCCACCGGACTCCGGTTTTCCCGGGGCTCCGGCGGCGTGACTTCCGTTCCGCACGCGCCCACCCACACGGCGGCGCCCGCGAGCGCGACCGCGGCGGCGCGGGTTCCCAACCGGGGCCGGCGACGAGCCAAGGCTAGCTAACCGCCGGTGGGCGCAGACTCCGGCTGGCGGGCGGGCCCTTCCAGGCGTCGCACCATCACCGCCCCGCCGCTCTCGCCCCGGACGGTGAACCCCATGAGGTGGAGGAGCCCGATCACGCATCGGTTGCGGGCCCAACGCGCCAGGACGACGGCGTCGCTCCGCGCGGGATGCGGCCGTACCCCCGGAAGCCAGGTGGCCGTGCGATCCGCACCGGCCGTCCGAAGAACCCGAGACACCGTCAACCACACGGGAGCCCGCTGCCGGACGATGAAGAAACCGTCGTCGCCCTGTCGCTGGTAGAGCGGGAGGAAGACGCGGCCCGCAAACTCCGTCCGCACCGGTCCGGTCCGGTCCGCGCCGAGTTCCTGCCCCGCCTTGACCACGTCGAAGTTCTTGAACCCCGGGTGCATCCGGAATTCATCCTGCTCCGAGACGACGTGGCGATAGCGGACATCCAGCACACTCGGCAGGCCTGCTGCGCGGCGAGCGAGACGCGCCTTCAGGTCACCCGGACCCGGCGCGCTTCCTTCCTCCATCAATCCCAGGGTCTCAAGCAGGATCCACACGGCCTCCTCGTGCACGTCGATGGACGACGCGGCCGCGTGCTGCCCCGCTTCGATGCCGATGTTCGCCCAGCCCAGGCGGTCGAAGTAGTGGAGCATGGCGCCATCGATCTGCTCTTCCAGTCCCAGGACCACCGGGACGGGAAGGCGGAGTGCGAGTGCCCGGTTCTGAAGCGTGTCCCCAAGCGTCGTGAAAGGCACGCTCTCCGCTGATGTGGTATGAAGGTCGAGGACGTGGATGGGCCCGCGGGCGCGCCGGTCTTCCGCCTGGAAGGCGGCAAGAAGATCCCGCTGTTCCGCCAACTCGGCGCTCCCCACGATCGGCCCCCTGTCCCCCTCCCGCGCCGGTTCCCCGGAGCGCAGCGACTCCAGTACCGCGTCCACACGCTCGCGTTGCCACACGCGATTGAGATCCTCGTCGATGAACCGCGTACCCGCTCTGCTCGCCTGAAGGTTGCCACGGAGGCCGACCAGGTCCCCGCGCATCCGAAACCGGTTCGACGAGAGCACGTCCAATACTCGTTCCAGCGCCGCGATACCCGCCGGCTCGTTGCCGTGCAGCGAGGCGATACAGATGACGAGCGGACCGGGCTCGGCCCCCCGGTACGCGCCGATCCGTCGTCCGTGGTCTCCGGGCTCCTCGATGGCCCTCGAGGACATACTGTGGTTCACGCCCGCGGTCGGTGCAGCGTTTCCGCCTTCGCCGCGAACACGAAGTCACTCTCCGTGAGCCCGTCGATCTTGTGCGTCCAGATCCGAACGACGACCCGTCCCCAGGCGAGGAACAGGTCCGGGTGATGGTTCTGCTCCTCCGCCATCCCGCCCACGCGATTCACGAAGTCGAGCGCCGTCACGAAGTCGGGGAAGCGGTACTCCTTCTCGAGGTGGTGGCCGTCCACCACCCGCCACTCGGCCCCGAGTTCCTCCGCGAGCGCGTCCAGGGCCGCTCCCTCCAGCGGTGGAACGCCGCCTCGACAGGGGATGCACTGCTGCTGCGCGAGCGGTATCGACATCGGATCATCTCCGTGGCTGCGGTTCGTCTCTGTCCTCAGGGCGCGTCGGCAACCGCCTGCAGGAGTTCCTCATAGTCCGGCTCTACGCCCGCGTCCTCCGACACCCACCTGTACGCCACCCGGCCGTCCGTTCCGATCACGAACGCCGACCGCTTGGCGACGCCCCGGAACCCGTGAAACTCCTCGTACAGCACGCCCCAGTCACGCGAAACCGTGCGGTTGAAATCGGAGAGGATGGGGAAGGGGATCTTCTCCTCGGCCCGAAAACGGGAGGTGACGAACGGGCTGTCGACGGAGATTGCGAACACGGCGGCGTCGAGCGACGCGTAGGCGTTCCACTCGTCGCGGAGCCGGCACATCTCCGCCGTGCAGACCGAGGTGAAGGCGAGGGGGAAGAAGAGGAGTACGATCCGGTCGCGGCCGATGTGGTCCCCGAGATCGATCGTTCCTCCGGCTTCGTAGGGCAGCGTGAACGGCTCCACGCGGTCGCCGACGGATATCTTCGTGCTGGAAGTCATGTCAGAATGCGCCTCCTCCACCTCCGCCGAAGCCGCCGCCCGAGAAGCCGCCGCCCCCCGGGATCCCGCCGCCCGAGAAGCTCGATCCCTGGGCGCTGCGCGGCGCGGACTGCATCACGCTGTGCGTCTCCGCGGACATGCTGTTCAGGTTCGAGACCAGGATGTGAGCGTTGAACGTCGAAAGAGCGTGCCCATGATACCAGTCCGGGGGTTCGCGATACAGGTCCCGGAAGGCCCGCGCCCACTGCGCCGTGACGCCCAGCGCCATGGCGTACGGAAGACACTTCTCGAACATCTCGGGACCCGAGATCTTCCGCCTGTAGCGGTCGGATTCGACCCGCGTGAGGAATTCCTCGAACCCCTTCACCTGCCGCAGCAGCTCCGTCCCCCTCTTCGTGCGCGCCGGCATGAAGAGTCCGAAAACCATGATGACGAATGCTGAGGCGATGGCCGCCCCCAGCACGGCCCCCATCGCCAGCGGGAGCACGGCCTGGGCGAGCAGCCCGCCGAAGAAGATCACGATGCCGACCAGGAACCCCAGCCCCACGTACTTGCCGGCGACGATAGTCGGAGACTCCGTGTACACGCCGTGCTCGATGAGCGTCGCCAGCAACTTCGACTTCAGTTCCGGGAGGTCCTTGTAGAAGCGGTCCTTGAGGTCCGAGAGCCGGCGGGTCCTCCGCCCCCCGAACACCGCCTGCAGGAGCGCGCTTTCGTGCGGGGCGAGGCGGTCGCCAGGGTTGTCGCGCCGCTCGAAGTTGTAGTCCTTCTCCTCGCCTTCCTCGATCGTCAGGTGCCCCCGCACCGCGAGGTCGATCAGCGTCGCCGTGATGTCGCGCAGGTCCGCCCGGTTGTCGACGATGACGCCGACCTCGGCGGGCGACAGATTGCCGGGCGGCTCGTAGCGCGGCTCGATCGACCCGATTTCGGGATCGCGCCCCCGCTCGTTCCAGCGCCGGTACATGAAGGCGAGGACGAAGAAGGGCAGGAAGAGCGGCCAGTTGTCGGACAGGTACATGCCGGCGCGGTCGATCGCCGTGGGCCGCAACACGACGCCGGCATTCCATCCGACCCCGATCGTCAGGCCCTCGCGGAAGCCGAGCGGCCGGTCGGTGCGCACGGCGACCCGCGTACCGGTGACCTCGACCGTCGCGTCCCGGCCCGTCGCGCCGTACCCTCCCGTGAAGGCGTGGGCGCGCACACCCGCGACCGCCGGCGGAAGGCTAACGGTCGCGCTCGCCGTCTCGATCGGGACCGGCCATGCGGTCCCCGTCACGTTCCAGTACAGCTCGTCGTACGCCTCGACGATGCCGTCTTCGCCTTCATCGGACTCGAAGAAGCGGAGCCCGTTCGTCACGCCGTAGGAGAGTCGGACCGTGCGCACGGTGTCGACCGCGCCGGGTACCCAGATCTTCGTGTTCACGTAGTCGCCATCGCGCTTGGACTCGTAGCGCAGCGGATTCCCGTCCGCGTCCGTCACCGCCTCCACCGAAAGGCGCAGCTTGTAGCGGAACCCGTTGATCCGGTCCTCGACGCGAATCGTCCGGTAGATTCCGTTGTAGCTCCCATCGAACCGGGGGCGGATCGTCTCGGTCACCTCGATGGCCCCGCTGTCCAGCACCCGGATGTCGGCGTGGAACTCCTCGATGCGCCAGGAGCGCTCCTGCGCGGCCGCCGGGGAGAGGAAGAGACAGAGGACGCCGGCCGTGGCGCCTGCCAGCATGGCGGCTCGGGCCGCCGCCTCCGCGGCGCGTCGCGGACGCCGGAGCTTCACGAGAACGCCACCCGCGGCCCCTCGCGCTGCCGCTCGTCGTCCAGCGAGAAGAACTCCCGGCGGGTGTGGCCGAACGGCCCGGCGAGCAGGTTCGTCGGGAAGACCTGCACCTTCGTGTTGTAGTCCCGGACGACGGCGTTGTAGTAGCGTCGCGCGTTCTGCACCGCCTCCTCGATCTCATCGAGGGAGCGTTGAAAGTCCGTGAACGCCTCGACTCCCCGCAGTTGGGGGTAGGCCTCCGAGAGCGCGAAAAGCCTCCCGAGCGCCCCTGCGAGCGCACCCTCCGCTGTACCCGCCTCGGCGGGCCCCCGGGCGCCCATGGCCCGGTTCCTCGCCGCGACCACGGCCTCGAGCGTCTCGCGTTCGTGGCCCGCGGATGCCTCCACCGTCTCCATGAGGTTGGGGATGAGGTCCCAGCGGCGCTTGAGCTGGACGTCGATGTCGGCCCAGGCGCCGTTCACGCGCACGCGCAGCCGCACGAGACTGTTGTACATCCCGATCATGATGAAGGCGACCGCCGCGAAGCTGACCAGAAACCACAGCATGAGCTGCCTCTCCTCCCCCTATTCTCCACGTCCAAGGCGGAGGATGATCTCGAACTCCTCCTCCGTCACCGGCATGACCGAGAGTCGCATGCCGCGTTTCATGACATTGATAGCCTCGAGGCCGGCCGTTTCTTTCATCATCTGCCGCGTCACCGGCGTTCCGAAGGTCTCCACGTAGCGGAAATCGGGACACCACCAGCGGGGATTCTCCCGGCTCGATTTCGGGTCGAAGTAGCCGCTGTCGGGGTCGAACTGCGAGGAGTCCGGGTGCGCCGGACCCGCGACTTCCGCCACGCCGTAGACGCCAAGTACCTTGGTGTTGGAATGATAGATGAGGATCTTCTCGCCCGGATTCATCCGGTCGCGCATGAAGTTCCGGACCTGGTAGTTGCGCACGCCGTCCCATTCCGTCTCGCCATCCCGGGCGAGGTCGTCGATCGAATACACGTGAGGCTCGGTCTTGGCCAGCCAGTATCCGGTGATTTCGACCGGCATTTCACGCCTTCCTTGCTCGTGTTTCCCCGCATCCCGCTGGCGCGCGGGCGTTCCGCGCGGATGGGCGAATCTACCGGCGCGGCCGCGCACGGTGAACCCCGTGCCCGCGGCACTCTCGGTCGCTCGCGTCATTCCGGGACACGACGCTAGTTTGCCTGAACCGGAACGGGCGCGCAGCCGCCCAGAGAGCTTCACGTCGCACGGAGAAAGCATGAAGATCCCGCTGTATCAGCTCGACGCCTTCTCGGACCGGCCCTTCGAGGGCAATCCGGCGGCTGTTTGTCCGCTCGATGCGTGGCTCGAAGACGACGTCCTGCAGAAGATCGCGGCGGAGAACAACCTCTCCGAGACCGCGTTCTTCGTTCGCGACGACGAGAGAGACGAGGGAGGGTTCAGGCTCCGCTGGTTCACGCCCGTTTCGGAGGTCGACCTGTGCGGACACGCGACGCTGGCCTCCGCCTGGGTCATTCTCGAGAGGTTGGCGCCGGGCCGCGAGAGCGTACGCTTCGAGACGAGAAGCGGCGAGCTCGTCGTGGAGCGGGGCGACGGGGACCTGTTCGTGATGGATTTCCCGGCGCGTCCGGCGGTGTCGCGCGAGGCCCCTCGCGCCCTGGTGGAGGGGCTGGGCGCGGAGCCCGCGGAGGTTCTGGCCTCGGAGCGGGACTATCTCGTCCTCCTCGAGGCCGAGGACGACGTCCGGAAGCTGAAGCCGGATTTCACCCGGCTGCGCGGGCTGGATCGGCTCGGGATCATCGTGAGCGCGCCCGGAGTGAGCGCGGATTTCGTGTCCCGCTTCTTTGCGCCGAGCGTCGGCGTGCCGGAGGATCCGGTCACCGGCTCCGCGCACTGCACGCTGGCGCCCTACTGGGCCGAGCGGCTCGGTCGCGGCGAGGCGCCGCTCGAGGCGCGCCAGATCAGCGCCCGCGGCGGTACCCTCATCTGTCGCCACCTCGGGGACCGCGTGACGATCGCCGGCCGAGCGGCGCTTTACCTGACGGGCGAGATTGCGCTGTGACGGTTTGCGGAGTGCGGCCGTCTACGGGACGACGAGAGACACCGAGCGCGGGGCCGGGCGACCGACCGGACGCCCTGGAGACGCGGGAAGGAGCGGGACAGATGATGCGTACGCGGATGCGGAGCCCCGGCATGCTCGGGGCCGGACTCGCCGTGCTGGTGACGCTGGTGACGCTGGCGCCCGCGGACGTCGCGGCGCAGGTGCCTGGCGGACAGATCCCCGGCCAACCCCCCCGGGCACCCGCTTCGGGCGGAAGCGGCACGCAGTGGGATCTGGGCGGTACCTTGTCCCTGATGGCGCCGCGGGGGCAGTTCCGTTCGTTCGTCAACGACGGTTTCGGGGGAGCGCTCACGGCCCTGCTCGGCTTCCAGGACTCCCCCGCCTTCCGGGTCCGGTTCGAAGCCGGCTTCGTCGAATACGGGTCGGAGACGCTTGGCGTCCCCGTATTCGCTGCGACCGACCGGGTCCTGACCGACATCGTTACGCAGAACAACATCGGCTACCTGGGATTCGGCCCCGAGATCCGGCTTCCGTACGGCCCCGTCCAGCCCTTCGTGAACGGCTTCGTGGGGCTCGGCTACTTCTTCACGGTCAGCTCGGTCGAGCCCGGTTGGGATCTCTACCACACGCTCTATCGCGACTCGCCCTATCAGGGAACGACGGTGAACTTCGACGACGTGCGGGCGGCGTACGGCGTCGGCGGCGGGCTCGCGATCCCGGTCCGCCGGTCCGCCAAGCCGATCGTGTTGAAGCTCGAAGCCCAGTACCGGAGGCACGGCCGCACGGAGTATCTCGTGCCCGGGAGCATCGTCGAGGACGGCTTCGGCGGGAGTTCGTTCTCCCCCATTGCCTCCGACGTCGACTTCCTGCTCTTCCAGGTGGGGGTGACGTTCAGAGTGTGAGCGTGCCGAGCCGTCGGCCGCCGCCGTCGGCCGACGGCGGCCACTTCGGCCCGGCCTCGGGCCGCTACGGCTGGCGGCGCTCCAGGCGGGAGACGGAGCCGGTGAGGTTCACGACGTAGAGTTCCCCGGCGCCGTCGACGCCGAAGGACGACACCGCCCCGAGACTTCCCACGTTCCAGCGTCGCTCGTCCGTCGCCTGTCCGCCGTCGAACCGGAAGCTTCGCAGGAAGCCGGTGCAGAAATCCGAGTAGAAGTAGTGCCCCGCGATCTCGGGGAGCTGTGAGCCGCGGTAGACGTATCCTCCGGTCACCGAGCAGACGTTGCCGTCGTGGATGTACTCGACGACGGGCAGCGTGAGACCCGACATGTCGCACCCGGAACTCTGGTAGCAGGCGGACCCTTCCATCGTGCTCCAGCCGTAGTTCACGCCCGCCTCTCCGGCCGGCACGGCGTTGATCTCCTCGCGTTCGTTCTGGCCCACGTCCGCCACGTAGAGGACGTCCCCCGTGAAGTCGAAGGTCGAGCGCCACGGGTTCCGGACGCCGATGGCCCAGATCTCGCCCCGCCCGCCCTCCTCTCCAGCGAAGGGGTTGTCGTCCGGGATCGCGTACGGGTCGCCTCCGTCCACGTCGAGGCGGAGGATCGAACCGTGCAGCGTCTCCGGATTCTGCCCGTTGCCGAACGGATCGCCGGCCCCGCCCTCGTCGCCGAGGAAGATGTACAGCATCCCGTCGGGCCCGAACTGCAGCATTCCGCCGTTGTGGTTCTGGCGGCGCTGCGTGAGCGCGAGGATCCGCTTCGCCGAACCCGGGTCGAGGCGGTCGGGGTCCCCCGAGATGGTGTAACGCTCGACCACCGTGTCGTCCCCCGGGTCGGTGTAGTAGACGAAGACCTGTCCGTTGTCCGCGTACCGCGGGTGGAAGGCCATCGTCAGGAGGCCGCCCTCGGGCGCCGTTCCCACGCGGCCAGAGAGGTCGAGGAAGGGGTCGCCGAGGAGTTGTCCGTCCGCGCTCGCGATGCGGATGCGGCCCGTCTGCTCCACGACGAAGAGCCTCGCGTCGCCCGGTGGAGCGGCGAGGAAAACCGGCTGGGAGAGCCCGGTCAACACCTCGTTCGCCGCCAGCTCGAAGGCGACGGGCTCCGGCGGCGCGGGCGGCGGGGGCGGAGCCGGGGAAGGGCCCGTGCCATCCGAGCATCCCCAGCTCGCCACCCCTGCCAGGAGCGCGAGCGCCCGCGCCGCCAGCGGCCCGCCGGCCGCCGCGGACGGGTGTCCCGAGCGTCTCAGGGCACCAGTTCCGGGCGACGGTACCGGAGGAAGAACACGCCCTCCTTGCCGCTCGACACGACGATCGTTCCGCTGGCGAAGAACGGGTAGTTGGACCACGAGCCGTCGAAGGTGACGGACTCGTCCCACGGCACCGTATCGAAGAAGCCGACCTCGCGCGGGTTCTCGCGGTCGCTGATGTCGAGCACGCGCAGCCCGCTCACGTAGTTCGATTGGTACATGAGGTCGCCCACGATGTACAGGTTGTGGTCGATCGTGAACGTCTCCCCGAAGTGTTCCTTGACGAGGATCGGATCGTCCAGATCCGAGACGTCCCAGATGAGCGTGCGGCTCGCCTCCATGTCGGGCTCCGTGCCGGTCTGCTGCGCCTGGCCCACCGAAGACATCTCGTCGAGTTCGTCGTTCTGGTAGAAATAGCGGTGGTCCTCCGTGAGCCAACCCTGGTGCGTGTAGGTGGCGGCCGGGTAATCGGCGGTCGAGAGCGTGACGGGGTTGTCCCGGTCCGTGACGTCCGCGATCACGACGTGCGTCTCGTTGGCCTTGAAACAGATTTCCTTCCCCGCGTGCTCGGCGTCCGGGCCGCGGTAGTTCACACACTGCGCGTCGTGCGTGTACCCCGTCCCTCCGCGGCCCGTGCCGGCTTCGGCGTGGCACCCCAGAAAACTCGGCGCCTTCGGATCGCTGATGTCGATCATGTGGAGCCCACCGCCGCACGTCTCGCCGCCGCCGCTCGAACCCACGGCGTACGCGGTCGCGGTCTCCTCGTTGATGACCACGTTGTGGGCGCTCGCGATTCCCTCGTACACCGTGTCGGGATCGAACTCGACCGGGCTCCCGCCGGCATCCCGGAGCCGCGTGAGGTCGAACACCTGCATCCCGTGCTCGCCCGCGTTGTCCGCCACGACGAACGCGTGATCCGCGTAGACCTTGATGTCGCGCCACGATTGGGTCAGCGAGCCGGGCGTCTTCGGCAGGTTGCCGAGGTAGACGGGCGCCGCGGGGTCGGAGATGTCGATGAACGCGGTGCCGTCCGTGCGGCCGACGACCGCGTACTCGCGGCCTGTCTGCGGATCCGTCCACCCCCACACGTCGTTCGTCTCGATGCCGCGGTCGGTGCCCCCGATCGCGTCGAGTGGCAGGAACGAGACCACGTCCACCTGATCGCAGGTGAACTGGTCCGCCACGCCGTCGTCGCTGCAGTCGACCTCGGAGAGCGCCGTCAAGGGGCGCCGTTCCTCCGGGATGAAGAGCTTCGCCGTCTCGGCCCACGTGCCATCCCGGTTCTCGAACACGACGGCGGAACCGAGCGACGCATCGTCCCACGGTTGCCCCATGACCGCCATGTCGCCGGAGGCGGAGATCGAGAGGCCGAAGCCGTCGCCCGCATCCGTTCCGGGGCCCGCGCCGATGCGGGTCGACGAGCCGAAATCCGCGGCCGCGGCATCCGGGGAGAAGGCGTAGATCGCGCCGAAGCGTCCCGCGCCCGGAGCCGCGATCCAGAGTTCGTCATCATGCGCCGCGATGGTTGCCCCGAAGTAGTCGCCGGGCTGGCGGTGGAAGGCCGACAGCGATCCCTGCCGCACCCAATCGCCGGACGGGCGGCGCACGTAGTTGAGGACCGTCCCCGCCCCGTCGTAGGCGCCCGGCAGTCCGAGAAGGGCATGGGAGCCGTTGATGCCGACCGAGAGGACCGCGGCGCGATTCGCCACGAGCGCCGCTCCCGGCTGCCTCTCGTCGCCCTCGTGGCCGAGCCGTCCCTCCTGCACCCAGTCACCCTCGGAACTCCGGCCGAACACGTACGCCGCCCCGGGCAGCTGCGGCCCGGCAAAGGCACCCACGATCACGCGCTCGCCATCGGTGTGGGCGCCCCAACCGAAGAACTCCTGCTGCGGATCCGGGTCGGCGGAGGTCAGGATCCCGTCCTCGATCCACTCGCCATCCTCGCCGCGCGTGAAGACCCAGGCCCCGCCGGTCTCCTGATAACCCAGCGCGGTGACGACAAGTAGGTTGCCACCGATCGAGGCGAAACGGCCGAAGGACACGCCGGGGGGGACACTCTCCGGCCGCAGGTAGCGCTCGAATTCCCACCCGTCGCCGTCGCGCCGGAAGATCAGGACGCTGCCGTCGCTCTGGCCGTCCCCGTCGGGGTCGAGTGCCGTGGCGCCGACCAGCAGCCGGTCGCCGTCCGCGAGCACGAAGCGGCCGAAGTAGTCCGCGCCGCCGTGTTCCGGCGCGTGCAGCGTGCCCGTGCGCTCCCAGCCCCCGCCCGCCCGCTCGTACACGTAGAGGGTGCGGGGCGCGGCCGACGATGGGTCCTGCGGATTCGCAGCCGGGTCGATCGCTTCGCTGACGATAATCGTTCCCTCGTGGAGCACCACTGTGCCGCCGAATTCCTGGGCTTCCGCCGCCCCCGGCAGGAGCAGGCTGCAGACGGCCGCGGCGCAAAACGTGCGCGTTCTATTCATCAGGTACATCCTTTCACGGGATTCAACGTCGTTCGAAGTAGTAGAGGCCCCCTCCGGCGGCGCCGACGACGAGGTCGAGATCGCCGTCACCGTCCAGATCCCCGAACTCCGGCGTCGTGAACAGCGGCAGGTCCTCGGCGGAGGGGAACCCGCCGTCGGCCTCGACGAAGTTCGGGGCCGCGGGACTCCCATCGTTTCGGAAGTAGCGGATTCCGTCCGACTCGGTGCCGACGATGAGGTCGAGGTCGCCGTCGCCGTCGTGGTCGAGGAGCTTGGGGAAGCTCCGCCGGCCGATGTCGATCTCCCCGTACTCATCGCTCACGAATTCGAAGCGCGGTTCCGAAGCGGAGCCGACGTTCGCGTAGTAGTTCAGCGCCCCCGAGGACTCCCCGATCATGAGATCGAGGTCTCCATCCCCGTCGAGGTCGCCGAGCGCGGGCGTCGCGTTGCTCCCGCGCGTGATCTCGACGAACGCCGAGTCCACCAGTGTGAGGCGCGGTTCCATGGCCGACCCCTCGTTCCGCACGTAGCGGATCTCGTCGCGCCAGGTGCCGAGCAGCAGATCGAGGTCGCCGTCCGCGTCCAGGTCGCCGAAGGCCGGCGCGTTGTGGTAGGCGCCCGGCAGGTCGAACTCACCCGTCCGGCGGAAGACCGGCTCCGTCGCGCTCCCCTCGTTCTCGAACAGGAAGACGCGCGAGTTCGACAGGTCCCCGGGGTCGATCTTGTTGCCGAGCAGGAGGTCGAGGTCGCCGTCGCCGTCGAGATCCACGAGGGAGGCCACGCTCTCGCTGCCCACATCGATCTGCGAGATGAAGCGCCGCGTCCGCAGCTCGAAGCCGCCGTCGGACTCCTGCGAGAAGAGCATGAGGTTGTCGGCGGTCGTCGTGTTCGCGTTGTACGCGCCGCCGAGCACGCCCATGAGCAGGTCGAGGTCGCCGTCGCCGTCGTAGTCGCCGAAGGTCGGAGCGTTGTAGCCGCTCGTCCGGATCGGGTCGTCGAGGGGGAAGGGACGCGGCTCCACGCGGAGGTTCGGAGCCTCGCACGATCCGGCGTTCTCGATCAGGAGAAGTCCGGCCTCGAAGAAATCGCCCCAGAACATGTCCGTATCGCCATCCGCGTCATAGTCGGCGAGCGCCATCGTGTTCGCCCCGTGCAGGGTGGGGCCGCCCGCGTCCGGGCCGTCGAAGGGCGGCACGCCCCCGGCCGCGGCCGGGTCGGCGACGATCTCGATGTCCTCGAAGCGGTCCGTGATGTGCCGGAAGGGTGAAGCGTTGGCGCCGATCGCACCCGTCGCCTCGTAGCGCGTCACCGTCCCCACGAGGCGGCCGATGAAGAGGTCGAGGCGGCCGTCGCAGTCGATGTCCGCCGCGTTGGGGATGTTCTGGCGATCCGAGAAGATCGCCTCCCCGCGCGTGTCGCGGAGCGTGTCCGCGATGAGTTCGAATACGGCTCCCCCCGCCGTACCGGTGTTCCGGTAGAGCTTCATGTAGCTGAAGGGAGATTCCGCGAGGAGGTCCCGGTCTCCGTCCGCGTCGACATCCACGAACCGGAACCACTCTCCGACCTCGAGGTCCGAGTACGCCTCCGGCCGCCAGGTGTGGCGCCGTCCGTCCGGCGTATCCTCGCGCTCGAAGAACAGCAGCCGGTTCGTCGTCTCCTGCACGAAGAGGTCGAGGTCGCCGTCGCCGTCGATGTCCACCCACTGCGGACGGGGCACGTTGAAGCCGCCGAGGAAGGGGATTTCGTACGCGTTGCCGGATTCGTCGAACACCGGAAAGGGGGTGACGGCGCGGACGAATCCGGGTTCGCCGCCGGCCGCGCGCTCTGGCGCCAACTCCCCCGGACCGGCGCTGCCCGACGCGCATCCCGCCGCGAGGAGCGCCGCGGCCAGCGCTCGCGGCGCGGCCCGCAGGCTCCGGGGTCCGGCCATTCGGCTCACGTCTGCGAGGCCCTCAGCGCGGGCTGGAGGCGAGACCGATGCCCGACGCGTAGGGCGGTGTCTCGATGACGTCGATGATCTCGCGAGTCGACGTGTCGATGACGACGACCGTACCGCCGGGTGCGTCGTATCCCATCCGGTCCGACGACGCGTAGGAGCCGGTCTCGTTCCGGTTCGCCACGTAGAGTCGGGAGCCGTCCGGCGAGAGCACGCTGCCGTGCGGTTCGGCGAGGCCCTCGCCCCGGATCACGGCGGCAACGGACCAGTCGGAGGTGTCGACGAGAGTGACCTCGTTCGCGCCCAGGTTGCCGAACCAGATCCATCGCCCGTCCGCCGACCAGCTCGGGTGCCACGGCCGCGCGCCCACGTCCAGCTCCCCCACGAGCTTCGGCGCCACCGGCTCCGTGACATCGAAGACGAGGAGCTTGGCCGTCATCTCCGCCGTCGCAACGAGCGTCTCGCCATCCGGGGAGATCGCGTATTGCACGAGGACATGGGGCATCGCCCCGGAGCCGGGAAGTCTGAGCAACTCGGCCTGGCCGCTCTCCGCTTCGACCGTGACGACGGAGTTCTCTCCCAGGCTGCCCGCGTAGACCCACCCGCCGTCAGGGCTCGCCAGCAGCGCGTGCGGCCGCGGGATGAAGACGTCGTACTCCTCGACCTCCATCGACATCCGGTCGATGCGGCCGATGCGCTGGGGCGGGTTCACCGCGGCCATCGACCGCCCGACGAAGAGCCAGGGCTCCGAGGGGTGGAGCGCGAGGAGGCCGGGCCGCTCGAAGTCGACGGACGCGACGAGTTCATTGTCACGGTCGAACTTGAGCACCCGGTTGGCCGCGATGAGCGACACGTACCAAAACGACCCGTCCGGCTCGACCGCGACGTGGTGCGGCTTCGCGTTCGCCCCGTACCCCATGGCCTCGAGGTCGATCACCTCGACGACTTCGTGGGTCTCGAGGTCGATGACGGTCACCGCCGCCGCCTCCTGGTTCGCCACGTAGAGGAACGGACCCTCGGCGGAGGGAGCGGACACGCCCCCCGCCGAAGCGGCCCGAACCGCCACGAACCCGGCTATCCCCAGGGCGAGGAGGCCGGACCGCACGACGCTCGCGATTCTCTCCATTACGGCACGAGTTCCGGCTTCTGGTACTTCACCATGAACAGGCCCTCGTTCCCGCTCGTGACGATGATCGTCCCGCTCGCGAAGTACGGATAGTTGCTCCACGAGCCGCCCATCGACGGCCCCTCGGCGTACGGCACGGTGTCGAGGAAGCCGACCTCGGTCGGATTCTGGGGGTCGCTCACGTTGAGGATCCGCAGTCCGCTGTTGTAGTTCGACTGATAGAGCAGGTCGCCGAGCACGTACATGTTGTGGTCGCTCGCCGTGGACTCCCCGAAGTGCTCCTTGACGAGGACGGGGTCGTCGAGGTCCGTGATGTCGAAGATCATCGTGCGCGTACCCGAGAACTGCGTTCTCAGTTCGTCGAGTTCGTCTCCCAGGTAGAAGAAACGGTGATCCTCCGTCACCCAGCCCTGGTGCGCGTAGGCGACGTTGGCGTACGTGGCGGTCGACAGCGGGATCGGGTTCTCCTTGTCGGTGACGTCCGCGATCGAGACGTCGGTCTCGTTGGAGCCGAAGCAGATCTCCTTGCCGGCGTGCTCGCGGTCCGGGCCGTCATAGATCAGGCAGAGCGCGTCGTGCGAGTACCCCGTGCCGCGACGCCCGGTGCCTTCGTGACCGAAGCAGCCGACGAAACTCGGCTCCGTGGGCTCGTTGATGTCGATCATGTGGAGGCCGCCGCCGCACGTCTCGCCCCCTCCGCTCGATCCCACGCTGTAGGCGAACCCCGTCGCCTCGTTGATCACGATGTTGTGCGCGGAGGCGATCCCGTCGTAGTGGGCATCCACCTCGAATGTGACCGGCTCGCTCCCCACATCGCGCAGCCGGGTGAGGTCGAACACCTGCATCCCGTGATCTCCCGCCCCATCGGAAACGATGAAGGCGTGATCCCTGAAGACCTTGATGTCGCGCCACACGCTGCCGCGCGCGCCCTCCGTCATGGGAAGGCGCCCGACGTAGCGCGGGTTCTGCGAGTCGGTGATGTCGACGAAGGAAGCCTGGTCGGTGAGCCCCACGAGGGCGTACTCGCGCCCGGTCTGCGGATCGGTCCAGCCCCACACGTCGTTGACGCGGACGCCGCGGCTCGCCCCGAGCGACTGCACCGGCATGAAGGAGAGGATGTTCACCTCGCTGCAGTCGAAGTCGGCCGACACCCCTTCCTCGCAGCCCACCTCGTGGCCGTTGATCGCCGCGTAGTTCGTCGCGTCGCTCCACACCTCGGCGGTTTCGACCCACTCGTCGCCGCGCCGCTCGAAGATGTAGGCGGTCCCCATCCCGTAGTCCTTGCGGCCCGCGGCGACGACCGCGATGTCACCCTGCGCGGCAATGCTGCCGCCGAAGCCGTCGCCCGCGGTCCGGTTCGAGGCGGAAACGGCGCCCGCGAGCTCGACCCCGCCTTCGGGATCGGTCGAGTAGCGAAGCACGCGTCCCTCGCGCCCCGCGCCGGAGCCGGATCCGCCGATCCAGATCTCTCCGTCCACGGCCGCAAAGGCGTTGGCGAAGTTCCCGCCGAAGAATCGGCCGCCCCCGGCTACGACCGGCGGATAGAGCCGGCCTTCGGGCCTCCAGGCATCGCCCTCGGGCGTGAAGGTGTAGGCGACGCCCACGCCCCCGGCCCCCGGAGCTCCGACCACGAGCCGGAAACCGTCGTCGGTGTCCTCGCCGTACAGGACGCTCCCAAAGGCTCCGTTTTCGCCGGCTTCCGCGGCCGTGAGCGGTTCCGGCGCCGCCGTCCACAAGCCGTCGTCGGCGCGCGTGAAGAAAAAGACCGCGCCGGCGCGGTTCACGTTACCCACTGCGGTCCCCGGAGCGCCGATCGCCGCCACCCGGCCATCCGTGATGATGGCCGCGCCGAAGCCGTCTCCCGGGGCCGCCTCGGGGGATTCGACGGACCCGGCTTCATTCCAGGCGGAGCCGTCCCACTCGAAGAAGTAGACGCGGCCGGCGGCACCGGCCCCCTGGCGGCTCGCCCGACCCGGCGCCGACACCAGCGCGATGTCGCCCGCGATCGTTCCGCCGGCGCCGAACGCGTTGCCCTCCGGCAGGTCGGCCGGCCTCAGCGTCGCGACCTCCTCCCAAACTCCGTCGCTCCGCTCGAACACGTGGGCCGCGCCGGGCGATCCGACGAGCATGCGGTCGCCGTCGACGGCGAGCGAAATCCCGAACCGGCCGCCCTCCGCCGCCGCATAGGGCGCGACTTCCGCGGAGACGGCCCATCCATCCGGTCCCCGTTCGTAGACGTAGACGGCTCCCGTGGAAGTCGGGCCGCCGCTCTCGGCGATGAGAACCTGGCCGGAGGAGACCGCGACCGGGAGGCTGCGGCCGAAACCCTGTCCCGCGACCGGCGTGGCCAGGCAGGCGAAGGCGGCCGCCAGGGCCGCGACTCGTGAAAATCCGCGCATGAAATAACTCCCATCCTGAAGGCTGCGGACAATAGTCGTACAAACCATCTAAAACACGCCGGAATCCGGATGCGTTGTCCGATGCATGGCCCGCGAGATGTAGCGGGCAACGGTCTCTTCCAGCCAGCCCGTTCGCGCGTCGGCCCGCCCCATGCCGCGTCCCCGGCCGACGAACCCGAGATGTCCTCCCCGCTCCGTCAGCGCCAGGGAGAGATTCGGACGTTGCCGGATCGTCTCGACGGGCACCGAACTCCCCGGGGCGAGCGGGTCGTCGCGCGCGTGGATGAGGAGCATGGGAAGGTTCACGGGGTCCACGAAGCGCTTCGCGCTGCAGCGCCAGTAGTAGTCGGCGGCGTCGCGGAAGCCGTGGATCGGCGCCGTGAGCCGGTCATCGAACTCGCGAATCGTGCGCGCCCTCGCCGCCTCGGGGGCCACCACGCCCGGGAATCTCAGGGCCTTTTCACGGGCTTTTTCGCGCAGGCTGCGGAGAAAACGCCTGCCGTACACGCGTCCCATGCCGCGCTGCAGGGCATCGGCGCTGGATGAGAGGTCGTACGGGACCGATACGGCGGCGGCGGCGACGAGACTCCGGCCGCCACCCTCCCGTCCGAGCAGGTTGAGGAGCGCGTTCCCGCCCAGGGAGAACCCCACTGCGGTCCGCGGGAGACCCGGGTAACGCGCCGCCATCCAGTCCAGCGCGCGCTCAATGTCGTCCGTCCGACCCGAGTGGTAGGCGTCCGGCAGACGGTTCGGCTCTCCGCTGCACGAACGGAAGTTGAGCGCGACGGCCTGGATGCCGGCCGCCGCCAACGCCTCGCTCGTCGTCACCATGTAGCCCGAGCGCGCGCTGCCCTCGAGCCCGTGGAGGAGGAGGGTCAGACCCGAGGGGGTTTCCGGTCCCCTCCATACGTCGAGGTCGATGAAGTCTCCATCGTCCGTGTCGAGCCGAACCCGTTCGTACTGCGGCTCGAAGCGCCGGCGCACGACCCGTCCCACCACGGTTTGCACGTGAGGATTTCCCAGCCCCCGCGCCGGCTCGAACGCCGACAGATCGTTCAAGATCCGTTACCTTTCGTTCCGTGTCTCGACCATTCCTGCATCAGTACACCGTCTCGGAGGCGGGTTCCCGGCGCTGGCTCTACGTGCTGCACGGCATCTACGGCACCGGCCGCAACTGGGCTTCATTCGCCCGCCGGCTCGTCGCCCGGCGTCCCGAGTGGGGAGCCGTGCTCGTGGACCTGCGGCTGCACGGGCACTCCCCGCGCTTCGAGCCGCCGCACACGCTTGCCGCGTGCGCGCACGACGTACTCGAACTCTCGGAGTCGCTCGAGCGGCCCGTGGACGCGATCCTGGGGCACTCCTTCGGCGGCAAGGTAGCGCTGATGGTGGCGGCGGCCGCGACGCCGAGCCAGGCATGGGTGATCGACGCCTCGCCCTCCCGCCGCTCGCCAGGGGGCGGAGCCGCCCGGCTGCTGGACGTGATTCGGCGGCACTCGGGGCCCTTCTCGAAGAGACGTGACGCGGTATCCGCGGTGGAGGCCGAGGGGTTCGCCCCATCCGTCGCGCACTGGCTGGCGACAAACCTCGTCTTCGTTGACGCCGGCTACCGGTGGCGCCTCGACCCGGACGCGGCCGAAGAACTGCTGGCCGACTACTTCAGGCGCGACCTCTGGGACGTCATCGAGACGCCCGTCCCGCCATCGGAAATCCATGCCGTACGGGCCGCGCAGTCGGACATCCTCTCGGCGGACGATCGCGCGCGATTCCGAGAGGCGACGCTGAACGGCCGCGTACATCTCCACGAACTCGCCGGCGGCCACTGGCTGCACGTGGACAATCCCGACGGACTCCCGGACCTCGTCGCCGAAAACCTCTGACGAGCCGCCGCCTGCCGGGACTACCAGACTTCGTACCATGTGCCGGGGATTGCCGCCGCCGGGGCGGTGAGTCGCTCCGCGGCGGTCGCGACGGCGCAGGCGCTGAAGCGCAGATCGATGCGGTGGCCGCCGAAGTCGGCCGCCACCCCCGCGCCACCCGCGAGCCCGCTGGCCACGCTCCCGTGGACCGAAATGTCCCCGTTCAGGAGCAGGGCGCCGCCCACGAGGATGAGCCCCCGCCAGGCGAAGCCGTCGTCGAGCGTCAGGTCGCCTTCCACCACGAGGGCGCCACGCCCGCTGGAGCCCGCACCGAGCGTCCCCGATCCCGAAATCCGCGTATAGGACGAATCGGCTCCCGGAGACGGCCACGGATCGGACGGCACGACCGCGTCGGGACGCGGGCTCCAGGAAGCGAGCAGCTCCGTCCATCGGATCCCCGTTTCCGCTGTAACGGACACATCCGCCGACATCCGGCGATCCGCGGGGGATCCCGAAATCGTGAGCAACGAATCGGGCGCCGGCGGCGGTCCGCCCCAGTACGCGACGCCCGCCACCGGCGAGGGCTGTTGCGGACAGGCGCTCCCGAACGCGTCGAGCCCCGTGATCGTCCCCTTCGGGGGTACGGCGCCCGTGCTCCCCATGAGGACGAGCGCCCCGGGCACCCGCGGCGGTCCGGCCACCCAGAGGAGCTGCCCCACCGACCGCTCGAAGGTTGCGTCGCCGTAGACGACGCGTCCCAGCGACTCGACGCGGTACACGGCCTCCCCGGGCCGCAGTTCGAGGAGATGCTCGAAGGAGACCGTCGCGGTTCCCGCGCCCAGCGTGACGGGAGGCACGGAGGGGTTCGGCATCTCGGCGAGCGCGAGCGCCGTCGCGAGCCCGCTCTCGGCCACATAGAAGGCCTCCGTGGAACGCGCGAAGGCCCGAGCGGACTGTCCGTCGATCCAGGTGACGAAAAAGCCGCCGGCCGCCATGAGCGAAACGAGCAGCAGGGTGAGCATGGCCGATGGCAGGGCGAAGCCGCGAGGCTCCGCTTCCGGGGGCACGAGGGCCCGAACGGGTGGAATCCTGCCAAGAGAGCGCATGACGTGAACGTGCCTCGCCGGATCAACGCCCCCTCAACGCGCCGGCGGCACCCCCCCCCCGCCGCCACGGACTGCTAGCTGGTGGTCTCCGCGAGCCAGCTCTCGATCGCGACGCTGAGTGCGGGAAGGCTCAGCGCGCCGTTCTCCAGCACCCGGTCGTGGAACTCCGCGATGGAGAACGCCTCCCCGAGCCTGGCCTCCGCCTTCGAGCGCAGCCGCGAGATCTCGAGCTGCCCCAGCTTGTAGGTGAGCGCCTGGGCGGGCGAGGTGATGTAGCGGTCTACCTCGTTCTCGATGTTCACTTCGGCGAGCAGCGTGTTCTCGCGCACGAAGTCGATCGCCTCCTCCCGCGTCCAGCCGAAGGCGTGAATGCCGGTGTCGACGACGAGCCGGCTCGCCCGCCAGGCATCGTAGGAGGCGAGGCCGATGCGGCTCAGACCGTCCAGGTAAAGGCCCATTTCGTCGGCCAGCCGCTCCGCGTACAGCGCCCACCCCTCGATGAAGGCAACCGAGCCGAGGTGCTTGCGGAACTCGGGCAGACCCTCGACCTCCTGGGCGATCGTCGTCTGGAGGTGGTGCCCCGGAATCGCCTCGTGAAAGCTCAGGACGTCGGCCTGGTACCGGGGCCGGATCTCGGGCCGGTAGGTGTTCACGTAGTACGTCCCAGGGCGCGATCCGTCCGGCGCCGGCTCGCGGTAGTAGGCGAGCTGACTCTGCGGCGCCTCGTACAGCGGGATCGGACGGATCACCATCTCCGTCCGCGGCGTCGTGCCGAACCAGGCGGGCATGACGAGGGCCGCCCGCGCGTACGCCTCCTCGGCCATCTGCACGATCTCCCCCGGCCAGCGGAAGAACATCTCGGGGTCGGACCGCAGCCGCTGCTGAACCTCCTTCAGGTCGGAGGCGCCGAGGACTTCCTGCCCCAGCGTCCGCAACTCGTCGTGGACCCTCTCCAGCTCCGCCAGACCCTGGGCGTGGATCTCGGCCGGGGTCAGTTCGAGGGTCGTGAAGGTGCGGATCATCGCCTCGTAGCAGGCGCTGCCGCCCGGCAGGCTGGAGAGTCCGACCGCCGCGCCCGTGCGCGAGTGCGGATAGAGTTCGTCGCGCAGAAAGTCCCGCAGTCTCGCGTAGGCCGGCTGGATGCGTTCGGAGGCGGCCTCGCGGATGCCGGCCCGGAAGTCGTGGCGCGTCCCCTCGGGCCACGCATCGAGCCGCGTCCCCGCCGGGGCGTAGATCGGCCATTCCTCCACGGGACGTTCGAGGAGCGCGTCGAGCTGCACGATCGTCCGGTTCACCGACGCGCGCGCCGCGACCCGCCCCGTTTCGAGGCCGGTGCGCAGGTTCGCGATGTAGTCGTCGATATAGTCGGCGAACGCGTTCCAGCGCCGGATCATGCGCTCGCCGTCCACCGGCGTCTCGAGGGGCTGGGCGCCTACGATGTTGAGGAAGTCGAGCTGGAACCCCTCGCGGTGGTCCACCACCCACACCTCGAGGGCGCACGTCTGCTCGGCGACTTCCGCCGAAAGCTGATGGTCGAGCGCGAGGAATGTCAGCCGATCCTCGGGCGGCAGCGACGGACGGTCGATGGCCGCGAGGGCATCCATGAGGGCACGAACCTCGCGGCGCCGATTGTTGCGGCCCGACGGCGAGATATCGCGAACGCGGTCGCTGAGGCGGTGTTCTCCCAGGTAGGTCGCCTGCAGCGGGTTCCAGGAGAGGTAGGCGTCCCAGAAGCGGTCGCTGAGCGCCGACAGATCGCTGGGCGGGGCCGTGTCCGCCGTTTCGGCCGATCCCCCCTCGCAGGCCGCGATCCCGCCCGCCATGAGGATCGCGGCCACGATCCGGCCCGCCGCTCCGCCCGTAAGCCGTCTCCCGTCGCGGGTTGACGTCATTGTGGCCGCTCTCGATCGTTTCGTTTGCGCGTCACGCCCGAATCTCGCCGCCCGAAAATGCGGCAGGCAAGCAGGTCCCGCAAAGGAGAGCACGTCATGTCCGAACCGTTCTACACCGCCCGCGCGCGTCTCGAGAAGGTCAAGGGCGTGCATCGCCGGGCCCGCCTCGAAGAGGGGACCGAGATCGACTTCGGAGTCCACGGTCCCATCAAGTCCCACTACCGGATCGACGCGAAGGACCTGCCGCTTCCGGTCGATTACCAGGTGGCCGCGACGGGAGCCTGAATGCTGGGCACGCTCAACGGCGCACTGGAAGTGCGCGGCATCCGCCTGGCCCCCGAGGACATCGTCGCCGAAGTGGAGGGGATCAACCGCCTCCGCGACCGCATGCCGACGCTGGAGGAAATCATCGTCCACTACCGGCTCCGCATCCCCGCCGAAGCCCGGGAGACGGTGGAGCGCGCCCTCGCCAGCCACCGCGCGAAGTGCCCCACCGCCCGCTCGCTCGAGGGCGCGATCGAGGTGACCTGGACCGCCGACATCGAAGAGACGCCGGCCGCTTCATGACGCGGAGCGACGACATGGTCCGCGTATTCGAAGCATGGGACGAGAGCGAGTTCCTCGCGGCGAGGCTCGCCCTCGAAGCCGGCGACATCCCCTTCCGGGTCGAAGGGGAGTTCGCGCCGGTTTCCTGGGGCCCGACGGCGGCCGCGAAAGTCCTCCGCGTGCCCGCGAGTCGGCACGAAGAAGCGAGGCAGACCCTCCGCGACGCGATGACGTGAGACAAGTGTGAACTTTCGGCCGCTGGACGTTGCGGCGTTCGCGGGGTTCTTGGTGCTGGTCGTGGGCGTGTCGCTGTATGCCTCGCGGGGGCGGCGCGACGCGGCGGGGTACTTTCTTGCCGGGCGCAATCTGCCGTGGTGGCTGATCGGCTTCTCGCTCATCGCGTCGAACATCTCGACGGAGCACTTCGTGGGGATGGCCGGGCGGGGCTACGACATCGGCCTCGCGATCGCGAGCTACGAGTGGATGGCGGCCGTCACCCTCGTCCTCGTCGGACTCTTCTTCCTCCCGCGCTTCCTCGCGGCGGGGATCTACACCATCCCCGAGTACCTCGAATTCCGCTACGACGTGCGCACGCGCACCCTGATGGCGGGCTTCATCCTCGCGGCGTACGTACTTGTGGCGCTGGCGACGGTGCTGTACTCGGGCGCGCTCGCCCTGGAGTCGATCTTCGGCCTCGACACGGGGACGGGTATCTGGCTCATCGGCGTGCTCGCGGGCGGGTACACCATCTACGGCGGACTCAAGGCGGTCGTGTGGTCCGACCTCCTCCAGGGGGTGGCGCTCCTCCTCGGCGGCGTGCTCGTCACCGTACTGGGGTTCCGGGCCATGGGCGGCATCGGTCCCTTCCTCGAGGCGGCGGACGGCAAGCTCCACACGGTCCTGCCCTTCAACCACCCGGAGATGCCGTGGCTGGCCGTCTTCATCGGCGGACTGTGGATCCCCAACATCTTCTACTGGGGACTGAACCAGTTCATCACGCAGCGCACGCTGGCGGCGCGCAGTCTGGCGGACGGGCAGCGGGGGCTCTTCCTGGCCGGCTTCATCAAGCTGTTCATCCCGTTCATCATCATCTTTCCGGGGATCATGGCGGCGGAGCTGTTCGCCGATCAGGTGACGAACCCGGACCAGGCCTACCCGGTGATGATGCGGGAACTCCTCCCGGCGGGGCTGACGGGGATCATGTTCGCGGCGCTGTTCGGGGCGGTGATGAGTTCGCTCGACTCGATGCTGAACTCGGCGGCGACGATCTTCAGCGTCGACCTCTACAAGCGGCACCTGCGACCCGGAGCGTCCTCGCGCCGGCTGATGGTGGTGGGACGGGTGACGACGGGTGTGCTCGTGGTGGTGGCGTGCCTGTGGGCGCCGGTCGTGGCCCGGGCGCCGAGCGTGTTCGAGTACATCCAGATGTTCTGGGGGTTCATCTCGCCGGGGATCGTGGCCGCGTTCCTGTTCGGCATCTTCGCGCCGCGCACGCCACCGGCCGCCGCCTTCGGCGGGATGGTGCTCGGGATCCCCGTCTACGGCCTCCTCCTGTGGCTGCTGCCGGAGGTCGCGTTCCTCCACCACATGGCGATCACCTTCCTGGCGATCAGCGCGTACATCGTCCTCGTGACGCGCGCGCGCCCGCTCGATGCCCCGCGCCGGCTTCCGCGCGCCGCGGACGGCGTGGACCTGACGCCCGCCCCCCGCGCGGGACTCTGGGCCGGCGGCGTGATCGCGGGAGCCGCCGTCCTCTACATCGTCTTCTGGTAACCCGCACGAGCGTCACCCCACCGCGCGGTCGGAATTGACGGTGCATCGTGCACGACGTAATACTCCTTATCGT